>NZ_DASTAT010000042.1 GCF_035712445.1 Oligoflexus sp.
CCACCAGAAACCCAAAGCCATTCTGCTCACAGGCTTGAAACACAGCATTATTGCAGTAACCCGAATCCGCTCGCAAAAGAGGCCGGCGGCGAACCGCTTGTCGTGGGAGGTGGCGAGCCACCTCACTGATCACAAAGGGAGCATCATCGGCGGTGAACGCATTGCCTTCACGCACATTCAGGTAGTGGAGGAAACCTTTCTGATCAAACACTTCAATGGAATCCAGGCCCCACCCGTTTTTGCAGTTATAGGCCAGACCCTTCATCTTCACACCATACTGCTCATGACCCGTCGAATCGATATCCAATATCAAACGCTCCGCAGAACCGCTGCGGAGATGGAATTCCCCGGCCACGCGACAAAGATCCTGATTCAATCGCTCCAGATGAAATCCAGAAAATTTGCGCAGATAATCACCTTAGCTCGTCGAGCTCCCAAGCCTGCCATTGACCTCGCGGAACATCGGATCGCAGCGAAGCCTTTCCATTTCCTCAAGATCAGGATCCTGCCTGAAGCAGCCCCCTCCATGGGACTGATGCTGAACGATTTACGCTCCTTTGGCCTGACTTTAAATCCGGCAAACTGTAGATTTTTACCCTGGGGTGAAACGGGAATGACGACTGAATGACAATAGAGATAATGTCTCGTCAGGACGGCAAGGAGGAGTTTCGGGGATCTAGGATTATATTTGAATCCCCATACTTGCTTGCCATTGCAGATTCGCTGTTCATCGCCCATCGTGTGATTTTTCTAAATGATTTCAGAAAATTGACCATTAATCGGTATAACTTTAATCAGTCAACTATCTGATTTTAATACATAAAGCATGACCAGAAGCTGGCTCAACCAATCACCCACTGATCCCTAAAGGACAGTGAGCGAAGAGCGTTGCGGCGGGCCCTCGCTCAAGCTTGAGGCCCAAATGTCTGCCATTTGCCAGTGCAAACTTCGAATGTCACACATGTTTCCAACGATCCTCTTTACTCGGGATCGGTAGTCTAAAGTCTACGTCGCTAGCCAACAGGAGTGCGGACATTTTTGTGAGTAAAATCGAACAAAATTGTTTTTATTGATCAATTTTATGAACAAAATACCTTAAACTCTAACCAATTTCGTGCTAAACTAAGAAATAAAAGACAAATTGTTCATAAAATAGAACAAAAATGGAGATTATGACTAACATGGTGAACAAAGGGAAGACAAAAGCCGTCCTTTTCCCAAAGGTCGTCCGGGCCCTCAAAATCACCGGGGAAAACATTCGTTTGGCTCGTCGTCGGCGACATTGGACAACGGAAAATCTTGCAGAAAGAGCAGGTATTGCGCGTGGAACCTTGGTCGCCATTGAGAAAGGCTCATCCAGTGTTTCCATAGGTCACTATGCATCTGTGCTTTTTGCGTTGGGATTGGCGGATGATCTTGCGCTATTGGCTGCAGATGATCCCGAAGGTCGTAAATTGCAGGATATCAAAACGCTCGCTGGCACACGCAAGGAAACATTATGAAAGTCGAGGCTCTTGTTTATGCATCCTGGTCGCCTCTGCCCGAGCCTCAACTCATGGGTGTACTGTCGGCGAGTTATCTCAAAGGAAAAGAAAACTTTTCATTTGAATTTGATAAGTCCTGGCTGCTCCGCAACAACAATCCCAGGCTTGATCCTGACCTACCTTTGGTGATGGGGAAAAGTTATCCACAAGGGAAATCGCTCTTTGGCATCTTCTCAGATGCAGCTCCCGATCGATGGGGGCGTCGCCTGATGCTGCGAAGAGAAAAGATGATTGCGCGAAAAGAAGGACGCCCCGAACGAACGCTCCTGGAACTCGATTTTCTTTTGGGTGTCGATGATTCTGGGCGAATGGGGGGACTTCGTTTTAAAAAGGATACATTTGGTCCGTTTTTGGAAGACGATCATAAGAGTCCCGCGCCCCCGATAGCAGATTTAAGAAAGCTAGAGAATGCGGCTCTCACACTGGAAAGAGATGATGAAGCCAAAATTGATGAGGCATTGGCCATCCTCTTCAGACCCGGCGCTTCCTTAGGTGGGGCGCGCCCCAAAGCCAATGTCGTGGATCCCTCAGGTGCGCTTTGGATCGCGAAATTTCCGAGTGCACGTGATGATATTGACGTTGGTGGCTGGGAGGAAGTTACGGCTTCGCTAGCCAGGGCGTGTGGGCTGAATACCGCAGAGTCCAAAGCGGTGAAGCTTGGTTCGAAGCATCACACGTTTCTAACCAAACGTTTTGATCGCGGTGAGAATAAAAAGCGATATGCTTACGCATCGGCCATGACGCTTTTGGGGAAAAAGGACGGAGAGAGCGAAGAAACCAGCTATCTGGACTTGGCCGAACTCATTATTTCCCAAAGCGGGACCCCCAAGGCACAACTTCACGAATTATGGAAGCGCATCGTCTTTTCCATACTTGTCTCCAATACGGATGATCATCTACGAAATCATGGATTCCTTTACAACTTCGATCACAAAGGGTGGGACCTGTCGCCGGCCTTTGATATCAACCCGATTCAGGGTGCCGTGGGATTGACTTTAACGATCGATGAGGACGACAGCTCATTGAGTCTGGAATGCGCACAATCGGTGGCTCCTTATTTTCAAGTAAATCCAAGGGAAGCGGAAGATGTCATCCAACATTTCCATGCGGTTCGAAAAGGGTGGCGCATGCAGGCAAAGAAGCTAGGAATCAGACCTTCAGAGATTGAACTGATGGCTTCGGTATTCGATGCTGAGAGATAAAGTACAAAGTCTGGATACCTACGGATTACTTGCAATGAATTCAGAGCGCACCGCCCACTCCTTTGGCCTGACAGTTGGGCAGCAGACCACGCGCAAATATCCAGTAGGAGGGGCGTAGTTGGGCGGATGTAAGGGACATCTTGACGAGTATACTTTTACAGCGGCGCAGCCTTAAAAAAAGTGGTCATACCCTGCATCTGACTCAACCATTCAGGTGCAGATCTTATTTCGCAGCCATCTGCAAAAGTCTTTTCCTGATCCAGCTCGGCAACCAACTGAACCATAAGTACATTCTTTGTTGCAACTTCCTGGGCCAACCCGAAATTTGACGACCGCGCTCCATCACGCCATTTGCATTCAATAAGCGCGTGGACTCGGGTGCGATCGGCAATCACAAAGTCGATTTCGCGCCCATCTTTCTTACGCAAAAATTGGAGAGTCAGATCCTTTCCAAAAGAATCTTTCATAAAATCAAGCTCACTTTGCAGCGCAAGAGCAACCAGATTCTCAAAGCGAGCTCCCTCACTGCCTTCAACTCTAGCGATATCATAGAAGTAGAACTTTGGAGATTTGCTGATAACCTGGCTTTGCTTGTGCACATAGGGGGTGACACGAAACAAGACAAACAGACTTTCCAGGATTCCAAGCCAGCGCTTAATGGTCTTATCACTTACCTGAAGCGTGCGTGCTAGGGAACTATAAGAGACAGTCGACCCCACCTGCTGGGCTAAAAGGTAAATGAGCTGTTCGATTCCCTGGATGCTTGAAACGGTTTCCAAGTCCACCAGATCCTGGCGCAAAATGATGTCCAGATGCGTCGCTCGCCAGCGCTGATAGAAGATGGACGAACCGTCAAGATAAGGTTCGGGAAAGCCGCTGCAATTCATTAAGCGCATAAAGCTTTCCTGAGCCTGGAAGTTCTCTCCTACGCTTTTGAGTTCATTAAGAGTCAAGGGGTTCAGTCGATATTGAAAGTAGCGCCCAGCAAGCGAATCACCCACTTTTCGATAGGTATCAAGACGGGCACTCCCAGTCACAAAAAGCGAGGGCCCGTTCTTTTCTGTGTCATAGATGCCCTTAAGCCACTGTTTCCAACGTGACATCTTGTGCAGTTCATCGAATATTATAAGCTTCCGCTTACGATCCCAAGCAGCCTCTACTATAAGTTGTCGGTGCTCAGCTCGATCGAAGTTGAGATATTGGTAGTCGGAAGTGATCAGTTGACTCAAAGTGGTTTTGCCGACTTGACGTGGGCCACTAAGAAGCTGGATCTTTTTGCCAAAGTCTTGGGTCAGTATTTTTTGAATTCGACGTTGCATAATTCCAACATATCCAGTGGGTTACAGGTGTCTCAACTTTTTCGGACTGCAATCCGAAAAAGTTAGACTATTTCGGAATATACTCCGAAATAGTCTATTCGACAAGCCTTCGGGATCACTGATGGGTCCCACTCAAAATGTCCCTGGGCGCTTCTTACTTCTTGGCTCAGCTTCTGTCGAACTGCTCCAGCAGAGTTCCGAATCGCTGGCTGGACGGATCGCCTATCATCAAGTGTTACCGTTCAACTGGAAGGAAATTCAGCAGGTAGCATCGACTGCTGGAGCCTCCATATTTCAAAGGGTATTGCAGCGTGCTGGATGTCCAGATAGCTTTCTTGCTCCTTCAGATGACTTATCATGGAGCTGGCGCGAGCAGTTTATCCAAACATTCCTGGAAAGAGACTTCGCTCTTTTGCAAATCAAAACACCCGCCACGCAGATGAGGCGACTTTGGTTGATGTGTGCTCACTTTCATGGGCAAATTGTCAACTATTCAAAGATCGCCGGATCACTTGATGTAACTCATCCAACCGTCAAATCCTACATCGATACACTTTTATCTACTTTCATGATTCAACTTCTACAACCCTGGGAAGTAAACATCAAAAAGCGCCAGGTCAAATCACCTAAATATATCTAAGAAATCCTGGGATTCTGGCTTCCCTTCTTGGCTTGCAGACCTTTGAAAGCCTCTATAGCCATCCGAGTTATGGAGCCTTCTGGGAAGGTTACGCCATCGAGAACATTATTCAGCATCTTGGTATACGGGAACCGTCATTCGGGTTTTATCGTACTCACACCGGCGAGGAAATTGACTTGGTATGCCAGTATAACGGAAAACTCTAGGTCTTGAATTCAAAACAGGATCCCAACCTAAATTAGCAGAACACACCAGAAACACGCTCGACGAGATTGGAATTGATGAGTTCTACGTTGTAGTTCCAGACAGAGAAACATATCCAATACTTTCAGGACGAGGAAAAGTCATCAGTCTTGACAACGTGTTAAAGGAAATTTGAAAAGTCACTTTGATAGGCCAAATATTTATTCCTGACTCTTGCTTTGTCACTGGCTTTTACTCGCACCTTTTTACTATAAACAAGCTCTGATCTTTGGAGAGCTTATGTCAAATTCATCGCCTAAAAAGCAGCGTGCACGTTCAAGAGGACCAGCTTCAAAAAACATCAGTCACTGTACAAAGCTCGTCCTCGTGGATAGCGAACCCCTCCGCGAAAAAGTCTGGCGGGCTTATCAGACTGCACTTAGAAAATTTGATAAGGCGACGAGAGAACTGCACCAGTTTACGGAATCGGATCAGGATCGGTATAGGCTTTGGTATGAGGGGGAGTTTGGGCGAGAGATTGTGCAGCTGCAGAAGTCGCGTGGAGCCGTGGCGGAGTTGACGGACTGGATGGAGCAGATTGAGGCTTACGCGGAATATAAGGATGTGAGTCTGGGTGAAAGTTTGAGGATTTTGGAGGGGGTAAAGGGGAAGGAAAGGCTGGAGGAGTTTTGGTCGGAGGTGGTGCGGGAGATTGAGGTTGAAGAGGAGCAGGAAAGAGAGGCGCGACGCGGGAGCAATCAGGGTCGAAGCAGGAAGAAAGTGGAAGAGGACTTTGAGAGGATTTTTGATGAGGCGAAAGAGGAGTTTTATGGGGGTGGGGTGAAGGAGAAGGAGGAGAGGGATGAGGGGCTCGAGAGGAGTTTGAAGGGGCTTTATCATAAGCTTGCGTTGAAGCTGCATCCAGATACGAATCCGAATCAGAGCGATGAGGAGAAGGAGCTTTTTCAGAGGGTGCAGGAGGCTTATCGGGATAGGGATTTGGAGGGGCTAGAGGAGGTTTGGAAGAGGGTTGAAGGGGGAGGTGAGGAGGTTTTTTCCTGGAAGACGGCGGCGATTGGGGAGATTATTCGGCGGAAGAAAGCTCTTGATTTGAGGAATAGGGATCTGGGGGCGGAGCTGAAGTATGCGAAGGTGCATCCGGCTTGGGAATTTTCGAAAACGTTTAAGAATAAGACGGCGCTTTCGAGTCTTAGGTTGAAGCTACGAAATGGTTTATTGAAAGAGCAGGCTCAGTTGGATGCTATTTGGCTCGAGCTGAATGAGCAGCTGCACGAGGTCGAGAGGGTTTCCCGCAGAACGGGGAAACGCGGGCCGAAAGTCAAACCTAAAAATTAATCTCCACATTGAGACAGATTTGGTAGAAACGCGCATTTTTACGACTCACCAATAATATTGGAGAGATTAGCGCGCGTTCGCTAGAATAGAGCTGAGCTTTCATAGGAGGATGGTCCATGTCCAAGACGATGAGCGGGACTCAGGTGGCTCCTGCGAACGTGGGAATCGCGAATCCGGAGTCTGATGTCCTTTCGCTGATTATCACGCGTCCGGAGGATAAGGCGGATTGTCCCTTTTGGATCGGACTCTACAGGAAAGGGGGGGCGGGGGCTCGGGAAGTGTTTGCCCTCGAACGGATTGAGGATGTGTTTAAACTCCTCACGGAGCGCGGGCTCGATGAAAAGCAGGCCCTGATGCTCTCGGACAGCAGCGGTGAAGGCGTTCGGCAGTTTTATCTGGTGCCGGAAACGCTCTGCAAGAATGATCGGCAGGAGGCTAAAGGCCTTATCCTGAAAACGATTGAGGCGCTGAAGCCTACTCGGATTGGCGTTTACTTTGGAATTGATGCGAAGAACCCTGAAGCCAGTCGAGCCATGCTCGAAGAGATCCTGATTGGGCTGGCGCGGACGGGGATTCGAGAGCTTTTTCTTTTCACCGGAAGTTTAGGGGTGAATACGGTCCTGAATGCTGCCCTGCGGGTGAAGCATGGACTGGCTGGAAGCAAAGAGCTGCAAGTCTTTCACTAAATCGAATGAATGGCTTCACGCGTGATTTCATCTGTTCATAGGTATGCGGCTGTATGAGCCTTTGAAAAAGAGGCAAGGACGGAAAGCCATGCTCCGCATGATCTTGAAGCGACCCTTCGATCAGATGATCCATAGTTTCGAATATGATTATTATTTATACAGATTTCGGGCTTAAAAGACGTCAAAACGGATGTGAAATAAAGTTATCCACAGAAAAACGAAAAAGTTGTGGATAACTTAAATTTAAAAAAACTGACGCACAAAAAATGACCAGAAAAAAACCTCGCGATCCTGCCTAATTTTTATACAAAAAAGCGTAGCAGAAAACTCATGGACACACTCTCTTCTGCGTCATAATTTCATTAGCATAATGACGTATTTTGTCAAGCCTCGGCCTGGTGCACGATGGTTTTGGGAATTTCTGAAATTTATGCGTCAAAAAAGATGGGAGGATTCCATGAGCTGGCCTGTACAGCATGTAAGCATCAGCATCAACCGCACGCCGGATAAGGTTTACGCCTATGCTGCCAAGCCTGAAAATTTACCCGAGTGGGCGGCGGGATTAAGCGGCAGCATTCGACGGGTGGGGGAAACCTGGGTCGCAGACTCGCCCATGGGTCAGGTGAAGATACGTTTTGCCCCCGAGAACAGCTTTGGGATTTTGGATCATGACGTCACGTTGCCGAACGGGGAGGTCGTGCACAATCCCATGAGGGTTTTGCGCAATGATACGGAAAGTGAAGTGGTGTTCACGCTCTTTCAAAGACCGGGCATGTCGCTGGAGAATCTGCAAAGCGACGCCAATCAGGTGTTTGAGGATCTTTTGAAACTGAAGATGATTCTGGAAGAGAAGGATTAACGGCCGTCTTCCAGAAAGGACTTCAAACGCACCAGGGCCTCATCCCATTGTCGGGCCATGCTCTGGAGGGCGTCCTGCGCTTCATCCAAGGGCTCGGGGTTCAATGTATAAAGACTCTCACGGCCCGACTTCATCTGCCGGACCAGGCCGACCTCCTCAAGCACGTGCAGATGCTTGGTGATGGCCTGACGCGTGACGTCGGAACCCTCGGTGAGTTTGGAAATGGAGCGCGGCTCCCCGTCGCCAAGTTGCCGGACGAGAGTGAGTCTGGTTTTATCGCCGAGGGCTGCAAAGACTTCGGCCTGGCGTTTGAGAGCGGCTTCACGGATTTTGCGTGACATAGTCCAACACGTTCTTCATTTGGATGTCCCAACCCTGCTCATTGCCGCGTCGTGCGTCGTCCCGGATGGCTGGACTGAGTTTCTCAAAACCGGATTCCGTGACCGTTAGCCGGGTTCCGCCCGGAATTTCCTCAAGCCGGAATTCGACCAGCTGCCAGGGCTCCTGACTCAAATCCACGGAGGCATTTTCGGTATACGGCGGCCAGAGGAAGGAAAAAAGTTTTTCCGGCTCCATTTTAAGGACCTTGGCCTCCCACTTGAGATGCTCGTAGCCAGGATAGGCCATGAATCCTGTGGACGTCTCGCCAATTCTGAACGGCTGATCAATCTTTGCGCGGAACCACTGACCAAATTCCCGGGAATCCGTAAGCGCCTTCCAGACGCGTGAGAGGGGAGCTTTGATGTCGATGGTGCGTTGAATTCTCTGTGTCATAGGCAACCTCCTGGTTGCACTTTAGCACCGCACGTTTTAAACGCAACCAAAAAGTTGCATGTTGCCACAAAATGCCATGAAATACGGGGTTTCGTGTATTCAAGATGAAGGGGAAAAATTAGTGAAGGAAGAGGAAATTGGTGGCGGAGAGAGAGGGATTCGAACCCTCGGTCCAGTTACCCAGACGCGTCCTTAGCAAGGACGTGCATTCGGCCACTCTGCCATCTCTCCGAACAAATCAATTCTTCAAGCTCTGCGAACGGAGGGAGAGGGATTCGAACCCCCGGTGAGTTACCCCACAACGGTTTTCAAGACCGCCGCCTTAAGCCACTCGGCCATCCCTCCATATCTTCCAGGGAAGGATGCCCTCAGAGACACGAAGCTTGAGCAAGGGTTTTATAATAGCTCGCTGGAGTCTGGCAACGCTTTTTTCGCAAGAGATTTCGGCAGGTGAGGACGGCGGGGCAGAGGCGGGCCGGCTCGTGCCGGCCGAAGCTTAGGCTACGTACTGCTGCAGACGGGCAATGCGCACGTCGAGCGATGGGTGAGTCGAGAAAAGATGCAGCCAGCCGCCTTTCTTCGAGGAGATTTTGAATGCGGCCATCGCCGGCGCGCCTTCCTCGGGAAGTTCAGCATTGGCCTTGAGACGCTGAAGAGCGCGGATCATCTTGTTGCGACCGGCGAGTTTCGCTCCACCGGCATCGGCGCGGAACTCACGATAGCGCGAGAACCAGGCGACGATCATGCTGCCCAGGATGCCGAAGAAAATTTCAAAGACAAAGACGGTCATCATATAAGCAAAATGTCCGAGGCCTTCGCCTTCTTCACGATCGCCGCGCAGCATTTGACTGACAGCATAGGCTGCGATACGGGCAAAGAACATGACGAAAGCGTTCACCACGCCCTGAATCAGAGTCATGGTCACCATATCACCGTTGGCAATGTGCGCGACCTCGTGACCCAGAACGCCTTCCACTTCCTCGCGGTCCATGCGGTTCAAGAGACCTTGGGAGACTGCGACAAGGGAATTGTTTTTCGTTGGGCCCGTAGCGAAGGCGTTGATTTCCATGCCGGGGTAAATGCCGACGTCCGGCATTTTCTCAAGTCCTGCGCCTTTGGCCAGACGGTGGACCATCTGCACGAGTTCTGCCGTGCGGCCACTGGAGCGAGGGTCGATGATTTCCACACCCATGGTCCAGACAGCTATTTTTTTCGACAGCAAAAGGGAAATGAACGAGCCGACCATACCCCAGATCAAACAGAAGACCAGGAGCGAACCCATGTTGAGGCCCTGGCTGGTCAGATAGGGTTGCACGCCCAGAAGATTCAGAACGATTGAAACTGTGACGACAATCGCGATGTTGACTGCCGCAAAGAGCAGGATTCTCTTCATAAAAGCCATACTGTGAACTCCCAACAAGGTTAATCCTGACAAGACATCCATGCGCCTGATTCAAGGTAAGCATGGACGGGCCAATGTCAACTTGGGAAGTATTTTACCGCAGAATTGGGTAAGAATTCTCTCAGAGACCACGTTTTTCCGCAGCGGGAACGCTGCCGGCCATCAGTTCCTGAGGCAGGTTCGGGCGCGGCTGACCCATGGCAATGGCCATGTTCTGGATAATACGGCCGATTTCTGGTTTATTTTTGTCGGTGGGAAGCCAGATTTCGGTGATGCCGCCGTCAGGGAGTTTACTCAGCATCTCGACGTTATTGAAGATGGTGACTTCAACGAGGCTGCCGCCCAGGCGCTTGAGGCGCATGGAAACCTTGTTTCTATGGACTTTGCCATCGAGGTAATAGGAATCCCATTCGGTGGTGATCAAACCGTTATTGCGGTCAGCAATCGCGAGATTGTAGTTGCGCAGAAGAACGTCCATGGTCGCTTCCCACACGCGGTCGTAACCGAGTTGAAAGCGGAAGGTGCCCTGGTCCACGGCGAAGATGGTCGGGCGTGGGGTGCGGGCGCCTGGAGCCGCAGCGGGTGCCGGAGCGGCTTTCGCTGGAGTTTGCGGGGAGACCGCACTTGGGGCTGCGGCGGCTTGCACTTCCTGATTGCTGCGATTGCCTGAGTATTTGCTTAAAAAAGCCGGCGTACTGCAGGCCGAACACCAACTGACAAAACACAGAACCGGGAGAAGTCCGAAACGCATCTTGCATCCTCCAGCTGACGCAGAATAAAAGGCGACCGAAGGTCGGTCGCCTGATCCGACGTGTATCAGCCGAGCAGATCTTTCACGACTTCGCGCTCTTCGAGCAGCTCTTTCGTGGTCTTACTGATCATTTCCCTGGCAAATGGCGTGAGTTTAAGATCTTTGACGATCTCGTAGGTGCCATCGCCGTTGGAACGAACGGGGTAAGAGTAGATCAGGCCGGCAGGGATATCATAGAGTTTTCCATCACTCGGAACAGCCGCCGAGAACCATTCTCCGCTGGGTGTTTTGGTGAGGAAACGTTTGACGTGATCTAGACAGGCCGAGGCCGCGGAGGCTGCGGAGGACTTGCCACGGGCTGCGATGACGGCTGCGCCGCGTTTTTGAACGGTGGCGAAGAAATCTTTTTCGAGCCAGTTGCGGTCGGTGATGACCTGGGTCACAGGCTTGCCGCCGATAAGGGCGTTATCGAAGTCAGGCACCATGGTCGAGCTATGGTTACCCCAGATGGCAAGGTTTTTCACCTGACCGACGTTCACACCAGCTTTCAGGGCCAGCTGAGCTTTGGCGCGATTTTCATCGAGCATGGTCATGGCCGAGAAACGGGTGGCCGGGACTTCGCGGCAGTTGTGCTGAGCGATGAGGGCGTTGGTGTTGCAAGGGTTGCCGACCACGCAGATGCGTACGTCTGAAGCAGCGCGTGCGAGGGCGCGGCCTTGAGCCACAAAGATCGGACCGTTGTCGCGGATCAGATCGTTGCGTTCCATGCCGGGACCGCGGGGCTTGCTGCCGACGAGGAGAGCCCAGTTGATGCCTTCGAAGCCTTTTTCTGGATTATCGTGAATCTCGATGCCGTCCAGTGTGGGGAAACCGCAGTCTTCGAGTTCCATGGCTGTGCCTTCGGCACCTTTGATGGCAGCTGGCAATTCGACCAAATGCAAGCGGACCGGGGTGTTTGGTCCGAAGAGTTCACCGGAAGCGATACGAAACAGCAGACTGTAACCGATCTGACCGGCGGCACCGGTCACAGCAACGCGAACAGGTTTTGTCATAACGAGGTCTCCTCTGGAAAAATCTACAGCCTCATGTCTACTCTTGGTCCCTGCGAAGGGGAAGTCCATTTCGATGGACTGGTCACCCGGTCGGGGATCCCCCTCCGGGGGATGACGACGGGGGAGTGGGACTGGTCACCCAAGAGATCGCATCGTCAGATGATGCGGCGTGCGTCCTGAGTCCGAGGGAGCGCATCATCGGATGACGCGGAGTGCATCCTGGGTCCGAGGGGGCGCGTCGTCGGATGACGCGCGGACAGTCAGTGCTTCTCGTCCAAAAGCTCAATCTCCGGAGTTTGATAGTCGGGTTTCCGGCGATTGAGGTCCCAGTATTGTTCCATGGGCTTATAGCTATCCACCAGCGACCAGTGCACAGGGCGGCCCTGGTCCTGGAAATATAGGACTTTGACCCTTTTATGGGATTTGAGTTCGGCGACACAGATGTGGCAGCCGTAGACCCGAAGGCTGATGCCGTCGACCTTGATGGTAGCCGCTTTGAAGTAGGCTCGCATGAAGGGGCGGCTGCAGAAGTAGCAGCCTTGAGCAGGGACTGCGGTTTCTTCCTGCCAGCGAGCCAGAAGGCCTGAGAAGAGGGGACGCTCTTCGATGGAACGCTTGAATTTACGGTATGTGTCTTCGATTTTCGTCTCGACGCGTTTGACGAGCGGGTTCACCTGGTTGATGAGCTTCGGGTCAAAACCGAAGTTCGGCGTACGGGTAAGCGCAGTGAGAAGCGTCTCCATCATGCGGAGACAGGACTCAAAGTCATCAAGAACGCGGGCGTTTTTCACATGAGGCACAAGATTACCAAGGGTATTGACCTTGAGGACAGCCAGATCAATGCGCGCGATCAGCTGCTGGTAGCGCCTGCGATAGGACCATGCTCGTTTGGGGTAGCGGCTCATCCAATAGCCACGCACGATCATGGCGAGACCAAGGCCCACCAGGACGGCTGCAACGCTCAGGACTATTGTGGTCACGCGTAGAACTCCAAACTTGTCCGTGTTTCCAGGATAACAGAGTGCTCATGCGCTGCGGGGCGGCAGCTTTTGCTCAGAGCTTAAGAGACTGATATTTCATAGCTAAAAGCAGGATCACGTCAGTCTTACGAAATTGGCTTAAGTTCAAAAGGTCTTCACCGAAAGGATGGGACAGGAGGTGATGATCATGGCGGCCCAATACGGAACTTCACGGCAGCACTTCAATAAGGTTTTAGAGGCCTATCTCAATTATGTCGCCCTGTACAAGCTGTTTAACAGTGGCAGCATCAAAGGAGTCACACCTTTTAACGTCTTTTACTGGCGTATGACCTATCACGTCCGTTACGAGAACAGTGAGAACATTTCCCGAGTGGTTTGAGCCCATTGCGCCCCTGGAGGAAGTTCCCCTGCCGCCTGTCTGGCCCGTGTGGACAGGCCGAATTCATACTTTAATCTCTCCGACTATCGCACCAACTTGACCCAGAGCCCCCAGCTCATTATAAAACCTTTAGGTAAGATGCACGCTTTGGACGTTTATGGAAGCGAGTGACACGGACATTTCAGGCTGGCAACTGCGCGCGACTGAAGATGGGATTCAGATTCTGGACTCCATTCTTTGGCTGGACGCGCGCTTTACGCGTGATTTGTCGTTTCTGTCTTCGGCCTGCTGCCTCAGTGGTCGCACCGAGGCGCGGGTCATCAGTACGGAAGAAACGGTCAAGCTTCTGGCCATCAACAACATCAAACTCAACGCTCTCATCTGCCCCTATAATCAGATCGTCTCTCTGGGACAGCTCAGGATGGAACTTTTGCCGTCCGGAGCCGGACTCGGGGCCGCTTCACTTTGGGTGGAACAACGGCAGGGTTCGCTCCTCTATGCCCCGCAGCTGCAGCCGCAAAAGACCGGGATCACCCGCCTGATGCAGCTGAAACACGCCGACACCCTGATTCTGGGCGCGAGGCACCCTTATCCGGCGCATCATCATCCGAGCCGCAAAAAGGAGAAGGATCGCCTGCTGCAAGCCCTTCAGCAGCGACTTGAGCTGGGGGAGTATCCTATCATTCTCTGTGAACCCTATGCCGTGGCCCAGGAAATCTGCCGGTTTCTGACCGAGCATGGGATCGAGCCTGCCGTTCACAAGAGCATCTACCGCATCAATCAGATCTATGGAATGTACGGCTCGGACCTTGGTCACTATAGTCTGCTGCATAAGAGGCTCCGGGATAAAAAGGTGATGATCCTGCCGCTCAGCACCTTCTCGAAGCCGAATGATCGTCGACCGCTGCCCGAAGGTCCGATTTTCTGTGTGGAGGAATCCACCCTGCAGACCTCCTGGCCGGACCTGCGTCGTCCCGTGGCTGAACGTTTTTTTATCAGCAGCTCTGGAGATGGACGGGAACTCAAGTCGATCATTCAAAGCGTGGGTCCTCGTGAAGTGTTTGTGACCGGCCCTTATGCCAAGCAATATGCCGAGGAACTGAGCACACAGAAGCTTCCTGTTCATGCCCTTTATCCAAGCCACCTGCCCACTCTTTTCTAGTCCCACTCGATGTCCTTAAACTTTTGCGATGAGACCACTTTGTTTTCCGGGGCGCACGCTGGGAAGGAATACGCCAAGGCTCTTTCTTCTTCGCTGCAGCCTGTTATATTGCCCGTTTGGAGGTGATTGCAGGGGAGTCGGCTGCGGCTCTTCTTTTTTCTGGTTGTGTGCATGCGGGCTCTTTTGCGAGCTGGGGAATGATCCTATCCTTACAAAACCGATATTGTTGTAGATATCAATATTCGGTTGAAAATTTCGGACTTCCTCTATATTTTTGTCGACTCGACTCGACATTTTCAATATTGAGCGATAACACGATGATTTATTTAGATTATACACGAACAATACAGCAGCGTCTGGCCGAAGAAAGTCCCCTGATACAGGTCATCCTGGGTCCGCGCCAAGTAGGCAAGACAACCTCCATATTACAGGTCACTCAACATCTTGAAGGCAAAGTTCCGTATCACTATGCGTCCGCTGATGCAGTCTTCGCCAGCGATTGGAGTTGGATCGAAGAACAATGGTTTATTGCTGCCAACCTGGGAAAAGGCAGTCTGCTGATTCTCGATGAAATCCAAAAAGTCGCAAACTGGTCTGAGCTCATAAAAAAGCTTTGGGACGAAAATGTGAGGACTAAAAGTGGACTCAAGATCGTACTCTTAGGCTCAAGCTCATTAGCCCTACAGACAGGCCTTTCAGAGAGTCTAACTGGTCGCTTTGAATTGATTCGGGCTTATCACTGGAACTTATTTGAATCCAATGCTGCCTTTGGCTTTACACTGGATGATTTTTTGCTGTTTGGGGGATACCCTGGTGCTGCGGCCTATCGCCATGATACCCAACGCTGGTACCGCTATCTGAAGGACTCCATTATTGAAACAGTCCTGGAAAAAGACATTCTTCAGTTACGTCGTATAGCGAGACCATCTCTCTTTCGTCAGGTTTTTGAGCTTCTTTGCAATTATCCGGCCGCCGAAATTAGCTTGAGAAAACTGGTGGGACAGCTCCAAGATCCAGGCGCCATAGAAACAGTTCAGAGTTATATTGATATCCTTGAAGGTGCTTACCTTGTCAAAACACTTCAAAAGTTCAGCACAAATCCGCTTCAAAAAAAATCATCGAGTCCTAAAATTATGCCACTTGCGCCTGCCCTTTGCACATTTGCGAGTGGGGACACGAAGCTTGACAGTAACGAACAGGGACGCAGGTTTGAACTTATCGTCGGATTGGATCTGCTCCGGCTACCAGGAGAAGTCTATTACTGGCGCCAGGATTCCCATGAGGTTGACTACGTTCTAAAGCAGGGACGTAATGTCCTGGCGATTGAAGTCAAATCCGGACGCAAAAAGTCTTTTCAGGGTCTTGCGAAGTTCAAAGAAAAATTTCCGCAATCGCGACAAATCATGATCACACAAGAAAACTACGAAAAATTCGCGATGAATCCCCTGAACTTTTTGGAAGGATATTCGTAATCGTCCAGCCAGGCACTTCCTACGGCTCGCTGGAAGGGAAACTCAAGTCGATCATTCCGTTCATGCCCTTTATCCAAGCCATCTGCCCACTCTTTTCTAATCTCATTCCATGTCCTTGGCTATTTCTGATGGAAACGCCTAGGTTTTCCTCCGTCCACTTAGGGAAGGAAAACGCTGATGTTTTGTATTCTTCGCCGCTGGCTGGTTTTTCTACCGCTCATGGTTATTTTTTTGAAAGCCTGCTCTCAGGAGTCGGCACATTTGGATGTGATTGGAGGGGAGCCGGCCGCGGCTCCTCCTTTTTTTGTGGCCCTGCATGAGCCTGGAGAATCTAGTCCTTTTTGTGGTGGGACTTTGATTGGAAAGAATCTCGCAGTAACAGCTGCGCACTGTGTAAGTAATGCGTCCGGACCTATTGAAGTGTGGCTGGGGGTATCGGATTTGAAGAATCGACCCGAGCCCATTCGGGTCGAAGCCGTTCGCGTACACCCGCAGTATCATAATCGGCGCTTTCAGCATGATGTGGCTTTGCTTTTCTTGGAGCGGGATAATGGGAATGAAACCGCAGCGATGAGCGTGAAGGGGAGGGCAGAGGAGCCGCTTCATTTACTAGGTTTTGGAAACACAAGTCGCAAGGGTCACACATACCCTGATCAGATTCAGTCGGCTTATGTGAACGAAGTGCCGGCTTATGAATGCGAGGCGCTGGGTGGACCCTATAAATTCGTCATCGGCCAGCAGATATGTGCGTCAGCGCCCTTATCGGATAGCTGTGATGGGGATTCAGGCGGGCCTCTGCTTCTGCAAGGCCAACTTTATGGGATTGTAAGCTGGGGGACGGGCTGTGGAGATCCGACTCAGCCTGGAGTTTATACAAGGGCGGCGTCGTATCGGGAATGGATTGAGACGGAGAGGAATGCGCGACTTCCCATTGAGGAATTGGCTTACGCGGTTTTCTACTATCCCCTTGTCCATGACGGTCGCCAATTCACGGCGGGTTATCATCTGTGGAAGGAGGAAGCCCTGCCATCACAGGAAGAGGCTTTGGAGGCGTGGACAAGGTCCTATCGTGGCCAGGAGTATGTCCTCCGTCTATTGAAAGTCGGTCCCCAGCGCTATCGCTTTGAATTTCGGGCAGATGGGAAGGTTTTTTCAACGCCGGCTCCATATTCCAAAATAGGACCTGGATAGGCCTTCTGGGCTGAAGCACTACGGGTGTCAGGATTATAGACAGGCAAGGCGGGTTCATCGCCTGTCATTACTGCTATTTGGATTTGGGACAGGGACTTGCTCTTAGGGAATCGGCTGTTGTTGTTGTTGAGACCCCCTGCGGAGCTGTTAGCCATGAAAACGATGTCGTCCCTGTCCGAAGACCTATTGATGGATCAGTATGCCCAACCTGCCTTTCTCCCCCCACTCTGGCGCGTGATTTTCCAGGAAGCGATGCGCGGGCATCACATTCTCTTTTCGAAGTCCCTGCTTCAGTCGATCAACGAAGAGACTGTGCTGCAAGGTGCAGCAAATGAGACTCTGGAAGAATTCTGTGTGCATCTTTTCGCGGCCCCGGATCTGAAATCCATCCGCACCATGATCAGCTTTTTACCCCAAGATGAACAAAAGCAGCTCTTTGCCATTTATCTCAAGATGATGCAAAGCCTGCGGGAAGAAAACAAGATCTCGATGCACTGAGCAAAACGCGGGACTGGCGTTTTTTGATATGATGAAGAGTAGCTTTAAAACCTTCATCGCTATCAAGAGGCTTTCATGGCAGACGCCAGCTCCTCATCAGAATCCAAAGGCATGTGGCAGGCTCTGCGCCGGTTTCGTTTGATCCGGCCGGAAGACGGTTACTCTCAGGAAATCGTCCTGCTGGTTATTTTGATAGGCAGCGCCTTCACGCTTGCCTCTCTGATCTCTTTTTCCCCATTTGATCCCTCAAGCTATAACTACTCCTTTCCCCCAAGATCGCCACAAAACGTCGGCGGCATGCTCGGGTCCTATCTTGCGGCTTCGCTTATCTATAGGCTCGGGGTGGTGGCATTTCTGCTTCCCCTGCCCTGGCTCTGGATGAGCGTGGCCTGTGTCCTGGGCCAGACGGATGCCTTCCGCAAGTCGCGCATACTGGGCTGGGCTTTGCTGTTTGTGAACCTGCTCATGGCCGCGACGGAATGGGCTCCTGATCTTTCCATTGAAGGCTTGAAATATCTGCCCGGGGGCGCCGCTGGCTTTTACATGCACAAGGCCTTCACCTTCGGCGTCGGGGCCGCGGGTCTGACGATCTTTCTGGTTGCGAGCCTGCTTCTGGGCCTTGTCATGATACGGCGTCAGCCTATCGTGAAACCGCTCTTGGAAAAAATTCGTGATCGCTGGCTGGAGCGTCAGACTGCGAAACCTGCAAAGCCCTCTTTTTGGAGCCGCTTTCAGTGGAAGAAAAAAGCCAAGGTTCAAAATACGCCCCCCGCACGCAACGAAATTTTGGAACCCGCTTTTGCCGTGGCCCCTCTTCAGGAAGCACTGGCAGGCATCACCATCAAAGCGCCCTTTGGAAATGAAGGCATGATTCCTGAGCCTCCTTTAAAAAAGGATGTGCCGCCTGCCGTCGACGTCAAAGCCTCCGAGCCTCTTGCCCTCGATATTCCTGAAGAGAACAGCGAGGCTCAGTACGAGCCGCCTCCGGCTGGACTCTTTCGCACTAGCCCTTTCGTAGCCGCGATTGACGAAGGACAGAAAAAAGAATTCGAACAGACCGCAGAGTCCCTGGTCAAAGCCTTCAGTGAATTTGGGATCGGTGGCGAAATCATCGCCATTCAACCAGGACCCGTTGTCACTGTTTACGAATTTCAACCGCACGCCGGCACCAAGCTCGCCAAGGTCACCGGGCTTTTGGATGATATCGCCCTGGCTCTGCGGGTCGACTCCATCTTTATCCACCCCGTTTCCGGCAAACGCGCCCTGGGTGTTCAGGTTCCCAATAAAAAACGCGACACGGTATTTCTGGGCGACCTTGTTCAGAATGCAGCATTTCAAAATCCCGCATCGCCTTTGACCTTTGCCCTGGGCAAGGCCTTGAACGGTGAACCCATCTGCTGTGACCTTGCGGCCATGCCTCACCTTCTGATGGCGGGTCAGACGGGATCGGGTAAATCGGTGGCCATCAATGCCCTGCTCACAAGCTTAATCCTGAAGGCAAGGCCCGAGCAGGTGCGCATGATCCTCGTCGATCCGAAGATCCTGGAGCTTAAGATCTATGAAGGCATTCCCCATCTTCTGATGCCCGTCATCACTGAGCCTTTAAAAGCCTCACTCGCTCTGAAGTGGGCCTGTCAGGAGATGGACCGCCGTTATCAGCTGATGGAAACCGCCAGCGTCCGTCATCTCACGGGTTTCAATCAGTTCTGGGATAACGCGACGAGCGAGCAAAAGGATGCGATCCGTGAGCGTTTCCCTGATACCGATATCGGCAAACTCCCCTTTATCGTGGTTGTGATCGACGAGCTGGCCGACCTTATGCTGATGGCCTCGAAGGATGTGGAAGCCTCGATCCAGCGCCTTGCGCAGAAAGCGCGAGCCAGCGGCATCCACCTCGTCCTTGCAACCCAAAGACCCTCGGTGGACGTGATCACCGGCGTGATCAAGGCCAACCTGCCTTGCCGTATCGCCTTTAAGGTCTTTTCCCGGATCGACAGCCGCACCATTCTCGATAGCATGGGCGCGGAGCGTCTTCTGGGGAAAGGTGATATGCTGTTCCTCAGACCCGGTTCGTCACGACTGGAACGCATTCAAGGCGCCTTCCTTGCCGATGAGGAAGTCGTCACGATGGTCGATCACATCAAAAAATCCAGTGAGCCGCATTACGATGCGAGCGCGATGGAATGGATTGATGAAGAATATCAAAGACAGTCGAATCCCTCGGGCTTTGAAGCGGCTGCGGACGCGCCCGGAGGCAGTGATCCCAAGTGGGGTGAAGCCATTGCCATTGCCCAGCGTCAGGGCGCGATCAGCGCTTCCTATCTGCAGCGCATGCTGAAGATCGGTTACAACCGCGCCGCTCGCATCGTCGAGGCGATGGAAGCCCAGGGTCTTGTGGCCAAAGCGGACGGCAGTAAACCACGTGCCTGGATAGGAACGTCGCCATGAATGCCTGGAAAGACGATAGCATGTATAACGCCTATCCGAAGCTCGTCGAGGACGGTTGCTCGACGACGGATGGCGTGCATCTGGAAATGCTCCGCAGCAAAAGTTTTGACGGCGGAATTCCGATGCTGACAGTTCCCGGCATGATCGGAACGGCTTCGATGTTTGCCGAGCGCATCGAAATGATTCAGCCAAGGCCGGGCATCGCGTTCAGTCATCGCGGCTGTGGTGGAAGCTCCAGTCCCAGCGAAGGCCATTATGATTTCGCGTCCCGCTGCCTCGATATCACGGCCGTGGTCGAGCATTATAAACTGCAGGAATACTTTCTGTACGCCTTCTCACGCGGCGTGCCGCTGGCCGTTCAGCATGCCCTGGATAATCCAGGCCGGGTCAAAGGGCTCATCCTGGATGATGCCGAGCCCATCTATCCGCAGCTTTCGCGTCAGTGGGTGCAGAGGATGATAGCCGCCCAATTTTTATGGGCGCACCCCTTTGCTTTGGAGCGTATACAGAAGGAATCAGTCGAATGCGATCTTTACGATCGACTGCCGGAGATTCAGGTTCCTGTTTTGATTTTCCGCGGGGAACAGGAAGGCTCACTTCTCAGCAAAGCCGCGGCGCAGAAAATGATGGATCGTCTTCCCAAGGCGGAGCTGGTTCAGCTTCCCAACAGTGGACATGGCGCCAGTCCTGTGGATATCCCTGACTATCGGGATGCCATCGTGGAATTTCTTAATCGTCTGGATCCCCTGAGCGTAGCGCGTCCAGCATAGTACTGAGTTCCTTGCCCATGGTTTCGAGGCTAAAGAGCTGCCGCGCGGCCTCGGCCCGGGCCTGCCTTTGGCTCGTGGACTCCTGCGACGCCTGCCACAGTTTTTCCGTCAGCAGCGTGGCCGCCCGTTCTTCACTGAGTCCACGGTAACTGCTGCCAAAGCTTTTATCGCTCAGGCATTCCTCCAAAGACCCCACACCCGAAACAAAGAGCGGCACGCCGCAGAGCAAAAATTCCTCGGCCACCCGACAGATCACTTCCGATCCTAAACTTGAAATCACAGCCAAATCCGTGGCGCTCATCACTTCACCGATTCGATCGACGCGTTCCGCGCGCAGACGCCAATTTTCCCCTTCCCGCAGGCGATGATCAGCCGCCATCCGGCGCAGCTGCTCGGGGGAAATATTTGCGCCTTCACCGATGATTTCCAGGAAGGGCTCGGGTCGGTTCTTCGGCCAGAGCCGCAGCACCTGGCGAAAGATACTGAAAAAAGTCTGATGCCCTTTGATGGGATCGAGTCGACCCAATATGCGAAGAGTGGGACGTCTGACCTCGGCGAATGCTTCGGGATGAAAATAAAACTTCCCCGAATCAATGCCGAGCGCCACAGACCAGACCGGCTGCCAGATGATGTTCTGAAAGCGTTCCTCAAGAATCCTGGCAGGCACCAGCATGGCCACGCAGTGCTGCATGTTCAGGCGCGTTTTAAGCGGCGGCAGGCGATCGGTCACATCCCTGTCCTGGCCTCGAAATCGCACCCGCAAAGTTCGCGGGATAAAGCGTGCGAGAAAAGTCTCCGGTCCGCCGAAGAGCAGGACGGCATCAGGGTTTATGCTCTTTTTCAAACGCCGCAGCTTGAGGCTTTCTTTCAGGCCGAAATCAACGAAGGAATCCCCAGGAAGATCGTAGGATCGCGCCCGACGCTCCCCCGGTGAATCCGTCAGCCCTGAAAAAAACACAGTCCAGCCGTTCAGCCGAAGAGCCCGCGCCGCGCTCAAGGCGTATTCCGTGATGGCACTGTTCCAGCGGTTGGAACAAAGGATCCAGGCAACTCCTTGACTCATGAAGGGCGCCTCTTTTCGATGATTTTCGCGTATTTGATATAGGCGTAGAGCGAGGAAATCAAAGCGTAGGTATAACCAGGATAGCCATCGAGAAAGCCCAGACGGAAAACATAGCGCGAGACAAATTCAAGCCAGGGCCGCAGCAGATGGCCCAGCATCGGCACGCGCTTGCCTTCCGCCATATGCCGCTCGGCAATCGCCGTGGTGTAGCGGTTGAAGCGTACGAAATAATCGCTTAGATCCCGGTAGCTATAATGCCAAAGAAGTCCCTGCGCAAGTCGCGCCACGCGGCCTGGTACTTTCAGTTCCTCGTGAATGCTGCCGACGTACCGGCCCTCACTTCGCAAAAAAAGCCGGACCGGCCAGTCCCGTGTTTTTCCGAAATGCATGCGCCTTCCCATGAAGACGAGCCGCCTTTGCACGCGGTACGCTTGAACCCCTGCCTCAGCGTCCGAAATGGCCCCTGAAATCGCATCCCGCAAGGAGGCGTCCAGTTCCTCGTCCGCATCCACGGAAAGCACCCAGCGGCGCGTTGCATGCGCGAGAGCGGCATTCTTATGCTCGGCGAAATTGGTGAAAGGGCGCTGGTAGACCCGCGCCCCGAATTCCTGGGCGATGGCCGCAGTTCGATCCGTACTGCCGGAATCGAGCACGATGATTTCACTGCCTGGGGGAAGGCTTTTGAGACAACGAGGAAGATTGGCTTCCTCATTGAAGGCGATGATAACGACAGAAAGATCGAGGGGCTCGTTCATGGGATCTCAAATGAGATGCCCCGATCGAGCTCTGACTGACCGAGGTCTGACCGATCGAGGTCTCACCGATCATGCCTGGAGCATCAGAAGGGGGCGTTGGTTGCCGTCCAATAATCCTGGTTTTCGTTGATCCGCAGCATGGCAGGGTATCCGGCCATCGAACCTTCGTCACGATTGTACTTCGTGAGAACGACGATCGTCGCGGCCTTGCCTTGTTTGATCACACGACCCACTGCGACAATGTAATTATATTGGTTTTTGATTTCAACATAATCACCGACAGTGCCAAGACGGGGGGTGACGGTGCAAAAGACTTTTTTGTCCTTGCCCTGGTCACGACTGGCATCCACAAAGGAGCTTTCCTTGAGTTTTTTACAGGCTTTCACAGCGGCCGCGAAGGACACGTTGGAAAGAAAAAACGAGGAGAGTACACCAGCAACCGAGATCATCCACATCCAATGCAAAAACGACTTCAACATCCGCATAAGAACTCCACATCAATTCCGCTTCTGGCCCAGCTCAACGGGATTCGGCCAGTTCTGCGGATTATAAAGCAATCCCTGTGCCTGTCAATATGCCTGTGACAAATTGATTTCGTTGGACTTTATTTGCGACCGTAAGATTCTTCCCTCGACAGCTGTCAGGAAACCTTACACTCTGGGGGCGAACCATCGCTGAAGGAGGGGCTTATGAATCGGTTATCACAGGAAATTTCTCCATATTTGCTGCAGCACGCTCATAACCCCGTGGATTGGTATCCCTGGGGCGAGGAAGCCTTTGCGCGCGCCCGCCAGGAGAATAAACCCATATTTCTTTCCATTGGCTACGCAACCTGTCACTGGTGCCATGTGATGGAAGGCGATTCCTTTGAAAAAGAGGACGTTGCGGCCATCCTGAATCAATATTTCGTGCCGGTGAAAGTCGATCGCGAGGAACGTCCCGATGTGGACGCGATTTATATGCGGGCTGTGCAGGCCATGAACCAAAGGGGCGGCTGGCCCCTGTCCGCGGCCTTGACTCCGGAAGGGAAGCCTTTCTGGGGCGGAACATTTTTTCCACGCGAGCAGTTTAAGCAGATTCTCGGACGTCTTGCGGAAGTCTGGAAGAATAAGCAGCAGGATATCGAAGACAGCGCCTTTGAACTGATGGAACACCTGAAAATGGTGGAGGATGAAGTCAGCCAGGAAAAGGACTTCGATACTCGGCCTTTGAAAGGTTTTTTGGAGCGGGAACTCAAGGCCTATGACCCGGAATGGGGCGGTTTCGGAAGCGCTCCGAAATTTCCGCCGGCCATGGCTTTGATGGCTCTCCTGCGCATTGCCCGAAACGAAGACGATGAGCGTGCCCGCGAAGCCGTGATCGGCACTTTGGATGGCATGGCTCGCGGCGGGATGCGCGATCATGTGGGGGGTGGGTTTCACCGTTATTCCGTGGATGCCACCTGGCTCGTGCCGCACTTTGAAAAAATGCTCTATGACAATGCGCTTTTGACTTTGGCCTATGCGGAAGGCTATCAGATCACGCGTTCCGATGACTATCGCGATGTCGTTGCCACGACGCTTTATTACGTCATGCACGATATGCAAAGCCCCGAGGGCGGTTATTACTCGGCAGAGGACGCGGACAGTGAAAAAACCGAAGGCAAGTTCTACGTCTGGTCGATGGACGAGCTGAAACAGATCTTCAATCCCGAAGAGCTGGAGCAGTTCCGCGGCTATTTCGAAGTGAAGGACGAAGGCAACTTTCATGTTGATCAGCGCGTGGAAGAGCTGGAGCAGGCGGCTGGACTGAAGGCGGTGCAAAGGGCCAATATTCTGCATCAGCAGAAAAGGCCGCGGCTTGCAACCATGGCCGATCCCATCTATCGCGACCTGATTGAAAAATTGCAGAAGGTCCGGGAAAAACGCGTGCGTCCCCTAAGGGATGATAAGGTCCTGGCCGCGTGGAATGGCCTTATGATCGGCGCGATGGCCAAGGCTCATAAAGTCTTCGGTGAAATTGCCTGGCTGCAAAGCGCGCAAAGAGCGGCTGACTTCGTGCTCACGCGCATGCGGAAAGATGGGCGTCTGCAAAGGTCTCATCGAGCCGGTCAGACCCGTTTCAATGCCTATCTTGAAGATTATGCCGGCATGATCTTCGGACTTATCGAACTCTATGAGGCCAGCTTTGATGCGAAGTGGCTACGGGCTGCGATTGAACTGCAGAATAAGCAGGATGAACTTTTCTGGGATGAATTGGGCGGCGCTTACTTCGATCATGATGGCGAGGATGGAACCGTACTTTTGCGCGGCAAGGACTTTTTGGATAACGCGACGCCAGCGGGCAACAGTCTGAGCGCCTGGAATATCCTGCGACTGAGCGCGATGAGCGGCAGTCTGGAGCGGGAAGCCAAGGCCGAGCAGATTCTGCGCAAGACCGCCGACCTGATGCAAAGATTTCCCGGTTCCTTTCCGATGTTGATGCTGGCGCTGGATTGGATCAGCGGGCAGCACTGGGAAGTGGTCATCGCGTCGGAGCATCCAGAAAAGGATCTCCGTTGGCCCGAGCTGAGTCCGGCTTTTACTCCACACGCTGTCTTTTTGAAAGCGGATGAAAGTCTGGCTGACCTGTGTCCGAACCTATCCGGCAAAGACACACGAGGCGGAAGGACGCTTTACTATCTTTGTGAAAAAGGCAGTTGCCAGCAGCCAACGGATGATGCTGAACTGGTGCGCAGTATGCTGCGAGACTCACCAACCAGATAAGGGGAAAGCGTCACATGGCCCAGGCAAGGACAGCAGACGAGTGGATCCGTTGTTTGAATCTAACGCCGCATCCCGAGGGCGGTTACTATCGGGAGAGCTATCGCTCTTCCGGCCTGATCGCGGAATCCTCGCTCCCGACCGGCATGAAGGGGGAGCGCTGCTACGGAACAGCCATTTACTTTCTCTTACGGTCTGGTCAGGTTTCGCGCTGGCACCGCATTAAAAGCGATGAACTTTGGTTTTATCACGCCGGCGCGCCTTTGGAAGTCATTGTGCTTTTGAATGATGACTGTGAAAAGAGGCTGCTTTTGGGCCTTGATATCGCGGCCGGTCAGCATCCGCAGGTCATGGTGCCCGCCGGATGCTGGTTTGGATCGCGCCTTGCGGCTGGTCGCGAGGATTACAGCCTCGTCAGCTGCACGGTTTCACCGGGCTTTGATTTTCAGGATTTTCAGCTGGCGACGTCACAGGACACGGAAAAATTTCCTGCTCTTTGGAAGCATCCCGAGCTTCTTCCTGTGATGAATACGCAGCGCTAGAACGCAGGGGTCCCAGGACCCCGGGATTTCCTTCCCTGATTTCCGCCATATAGAACAAGACCTCCGCTTTTTTCTTATTTCTTCTCAGGTCTTTTTTCGATTTTCCGAATTCCCTTCAAGAAACTGATACGTTTCTCCGAAAAGAACTCAAGAGTCACCGATTTATACGGGTGCAAAGAATTGAGTATGAATCATCTCCATCGCCGCACTCTTGCCTCAGTTATGAGCGCCATCATGCTGCTGACCGTGGCGTGCAAAAACGAGAATTTCGGGAAAACGCCCAGCAGCAACAGCAAAAGCGTGAACCCCGAACCATCCACCAAAACACCGACCGCAGCGCCGAAGGATGCAATTCCGCGCGTGGAATATCCAGGCGGTGATCCCAGTGACTTCACCAACTTTGAAGTGGGTGAGGAGGCCTCGATTGCCACCGACATCACAGGCACCTATCTTTCCATTCCCAAAGGAATCCTGGAAGCCGGCAAAGCCATTGCCATCCGGGCTCAGGAAAAGGTTACCGATGCCATGGTGCAGTCCATCAAGCTTGTGGTCCCCAAAAACGCCTTGCCTTCGGAAAATAATCTTGTCGTTCTTTATCAAATGACGACGGAAAAAGGCGAAGCCTTCTATGGATTGATTCCGCGAAAGGACCTTGAGGTCAAGGCCGATTCCATTAGCTTTCAGCCCAAAGGCCTTGGTGTCTATCAGGCGGCCATGGCTCCAGTTCTAATCCCGGAGGCGCGTCAGGTTCCACTTCTGACCGTAAACACGCCGCGCCTGAAACTTCTTTTCAGCTATAATACCCCCGACATCGCCAGTGATATCGTGATCGATGGAACGGCTGCCTACGTTGCGGATGGCAACGGCATCGAAATTTTAAACTGGTCCGCTGCAAACGGCTTGAGCGCCAATACCCGGGTCAATGGAACGGGAACCATCAATTCGATTATCAAAGCAGGGAGCCGCTTTTATGTTGCGGCGGGCGCTGCAGGGCTCGGTGTCCTCGATCCTTTGAACCTTACGCTTCAGATGACCGATGCACGCGGCGTGACCAATGGCATCGCCGTGGCGGCAAATCTGAATAACATCTATGTGACCCAGGAAGCGACAGGAGACAATGGTACACGCCCCGGCATCTCACGCTTTGATATCCAGCAGGCGCAGCCTCGCTATGAAGTCACCGGCGCTCTGGGGCCGGATGACAGCACGCCCAATGCCTTCGCCATTCAGATTTCCGGAACGGTTGCTTATGGACTCTGCCGCACGGGAATTTCCAGCTATGATATCACCCAAAACGATCGCATCAATCTTATGAGTCGCGTGGAGCTTGATGGTTCAGGTGAAAAAGTTCTCTTTCATGCCAGCCGCCTTTATGTGGCCGAGAAAAGCACCGGGATCATGTCCGTGAATGCCTTAAACCCCAGTACCCTCAGCATACTGGGCCGACTGAGTTTGCCGCAGGTTTTGGATATGGCCGCCACCGGCAAGTACCTTGTGGCCGTCGATGCCGTGCGTAAGGTCAGCCTTATTGATATCAGCGACCCTGCTCATCCTTTGATTCTGAATCAGATGCTGGTCGCCGGACTCCCGACGCGGGTCAAAATCTTTGGCGACTTTATTTTCATCACCATGGCCGATACCGGAGTGGCTGTCGTGGCCATTGAAACGCCCGCTGCGCTTTAAGCGCAAAAGGAAGGACAAGGATGTCCCGAGCGACACCTGACAAACCTGGATTCCTTCCAGCCCTGCTTGCGGGTCTTCTGAGCCTTGCTTTTCTCGCGCTTTATTTCACGCCGGTCCAGGATTATATTTCCAAACAAGTCAGTCGGCCTCTCGAATTCCGCTTTCGCGCCTGGATGGGTCAAACTCCAACGCTGGATCCACGTATTAAGATCTTTGCGTTTGATGACCAGACCGTGAGCTATCTCGGTTACCATGATCTCACTTTGGATGGCTGGCAAAAGCTGGCCGCGCATTTTGCGGCCAGGAATCCGCGGGCGCTCTACATAGATAAGCTCTTCAGTCTGCCGCTTCAGGAACGTGTTTACGACCCGCTCGATCCGAATAAAGCGAAGGCCTTTGTGGATGGCATGCGAGCGCTTGGTGTTCCTGTCATCTCGGGCGGCTTTATATCGGCTCTGCAGTTACCAGGGCGGCGGATGATGTCGCTCTTTCATCCTGACTACTATCTGAAAGATGCTCCGGCATGGCCACCCATTGAACAGGGATATTTCTATGGTCCCCATCCTTTTCTTCGCGATGCCTTCCGTATCGGGCACATCACTAACAGCGACTTTGGTTATGCAAGACCTTTCATTCGCATAGATCCCCAGTCCCTTGTTCCCCATGCCGCCTTTCTAAGTCTCGGCAGTCTTAAGGTCCAGCAGCAGGAACTGCTTTTGGGTGAGCAGGTGATTCCCTTGAATCATCGCAACCTGATTCCCATCAACTTCAATGAGCGCGAAGACTATGTTGCACGCGGCAAAACCAAAAGCCTGAAATTTGTTCTGCAGCGACTGCAGCAGGGAACACCTGAAACTGATGTCGGACCGGACGATATCGTGGTCATCCTGCCCGCGATGTTCACCGGCAATACCGATTGGAAGGATACTCCGGTGGGTCGCCTGCAGGGCGGATACTTTGGGGTGGCGCTATTGAACAGCGCGCTTCAGAACTCCTGGCTGAAGGAATCCTTGAGCTGGAACGTCGCGCTCTTGACTGTGACTCTGGGCGGGGCTGCTATCACCGCTCTTTTCCTGCCGCCCTGGATCGCAGCGCTTGTCATCATGGGTTTGACCCTTCTTCTGCCTGCTCTGGGACTCATGCTCTTCAGCTACCAGGGATTGATTCTACCCTGGCTCTGGTGCAGCCTGGCTGTGGGTTTGGGAGGCAGTGTGGTGCTGCTGGAACGCATGCGATCGGAAAATCATAAATCCCGCATACTGATCAGCAGCCTCCGCGGTGCGCTATCGCCTGAGCTTGCCGACAGCATAGCCCGCAATCCGAAGATCCTGCATGGCGATCCGGTCGAGCAGATCGTCAGCATCATGTTCGTGGACATTGTGGGTTTCAGTCTGACCACCGAACGCCTGACGGCCAAGGAAGCCTTTCAGCAGCTGAAGGACCAGTTGGAATATATCGTGGAAAAGGTCCATGAGTTTGGTGGACTGGTGGATAAGAGTCTCGGTGATGGTGTGCTGGCTTTCTTTGGTTATCATTTCGATAGGGAAGCCAGCCAGGTGGGGCACGCGGATCAGGCGCTTTTATGTGCGATCGAAATTCAAAAGGAAGCTCTGCGGCGAGCCGAGGCTTTGAAAGGCAGTGGCAAGCCGGTCTTTCCCTTGCGAATTGGGATCAATACAGCGACCGTTTATATCGGAAACCTGGGGACGGAAGGCCGCATTGATTTTACGCTGATTGGCAACGGCGTTAACTTTACCGCGCGCCTGGAACATGCCTGTGCTCCCTATCGAATCATGCTGGGTCTTTCCACGTTTGATCTTCTGGCCAAATTTTCTCCGCGCGATCCGGGTGTGAGCAGCAAGGAAATTCACATCAAACACCATAAAAAGCCTATTCGCTGCTTTGAGTACAATCCCTTTCATGAAGCTGATGGCTCCCTGCGTTCTGCGCTGGATTATTATGGGGAGTATCACAAGCTTTATACCAATGAACCACGCTGGTATCTTGAGGCGAGTGACTACATCACGCTTCAGACAGCCTTGGGCGAGGCGGCCCTGGTCAATTTCTCGGTGGGTGGCGTCGCGATTATTCTGAACCAGAGGCTCCATCGCGAGGAGACTTTGCGTTTGAGCCTTGATGTGGGCGAGGGTGAACCGGCTCACGAAATCCGGGTGAAGACCTGCTGGTCGCGGGTTTTGGATTCGGGGCAGATCATCCACGGCTGCCAGTTCATGGGAAATACCGTTCAGGAAGAGGAACGTTTTGTTCAAGGTCTGCGTGATGTGATCGGCCGCCTGGGGCGGAAGGTCGGGATTCTGCCGCGCAGTCGACCGGCGGCTTGATGGTGGGTCGAACCTTTCTTGTCATCGTTTTTATTCTGCTGACCTCACCGCTCGGGGCGCAGACCTTCTATGCCGGCGCAGATGCTGGGACAAGTCACTCGGATCACGGTCTTGGCGTCTACACCGGAGTCAACTGGAAGGATCTGAGCACAGAACTTGGCTATGGCGTTCATTCCAAGAAGAATCTTCTCGGTCATCCCTGGTCATTGGCCCTGGCCTGGCGGTTTCCGGATTTTTACCTCAAAGCCGGCCTTTCGCATTATAGAGGCAAGGGGAGTCGGCGCGTTCTTTTTGAAGATGACAGCGACTATAACGTCCAGGCCCGCTGGAATCTTCTTTATACCCGCATTGGTGCCGGTTTCGTGAAGCCACTCAACAATCATGTGAATTTTGGTCTGGAAGCAGGAATGGCCCGTGTTTCCGCCGGGTCTGTTGACTATGAAAGTGGAGCCGATCAGACCAATCTTTCACGACCTCGCGGGATCGTGGTCGATGATTTTTATTTCTATGAGCGGCCTACCTATGCAGGGCCTGATGAAATCGGCCTTATCTATATGCGGGTCTTTATTCAAATTGATTTGGGAGAGTGACCATGCGAGGGATCGCGGCTCTATGCCTTCCTCTTCTGATGGCCTGCGATGTTTTCGTAGCAGGGGTCAAGGGCGGCCTTCTGCGCATTGACGTCGAAAATACCCGTGATGCTGCGTTGAATCTGGAAATATCGAGTGTTCTTGAAGAAGAACATACAGTGCAGAGTCCGATTTCCACCTATTCCATCGACGCTGCATCCCACACAACCCTTTTGCACGGTTTTCCCTGTCGGCGTTATGGAAAGGATGCTGTCCTAAGTGAATTCACGTTCAAGGCCGGGCCCAATTTTCATTGCTCGTTTCGAGCCCGACCAGGGTGTGGAGAGTTTCCCATTCAGCTCCGCTGCGGGAATGATGGCTGCACTCTGGAGAACCTTCCCTGGCCTGTACGGTGCGAGTGATCTATTCCACTGAAAAATTATAGTGCAGAGCAAAGCCTACACTGCCCACCTGATTGTACGAAATGCCTCCGCGATTTTTCACAAAAGCCAGCTCGGAATCCAGCAGAGCATATTCCAACGACGCACTGAAACTCGGATTCAGCTTCAGGCGCAGACCCGTAAAGAGCGTGGGACGTAAAGCTGAGGGCACATAGTAGCCTTTGGGATACTGCTCAGGAAGCTGCAGGAAGAGTTCATCATCCGGACTGTAAATCGCCCCGAGTCCAAGGTAGGGGCGCAGCGAAACTTCCGCCTCATGACCCACCGTGAAAAGATACCAAAGACCTTTCACAGTCAAGGACCGTACATCAAGGCCTGCGAGACGCTGCGGCGTCCACCCATAAAGCGCATCGGCACCAAAAGTCGAGCCGACATAACCGAGGCCGATCGCGGCATAGCCTGCGTACGCCGCATGCTGGGTGTTCAGAAACACATCCGCCCGAGCCGGGGTCGCAAGAAACAGAAGACCGATGGACAGAGCCCATGCTTTTTTCATGATTACTTGTCCTCGCTGCAGGTGAGATGGCAGAGGTCAAATTGGATGGAGCGATCCTCGTTAATCGTCATGATCGAATAGCGGACGCCTTCCACCTTGGGGACGATGTAATAGGGAATGCCATCTTCCACAGAGAAGAAATCGGTCTTGCCGCCCCGATGACCATGGAGCGAAGCCAGAATACCGGCTTCGCTGTTGTTGCCTTTCCAAAGCGAAACCTGCTCTTCGCGATGTGCATCCACCACAGGCGGGATATGCGAGGCGGTGATGGTGTTACGATCAAGCTGCTGCTGCAGCCAGGAAAAATTCGTGTCGCCAAACTCGAATTGATTGTTGTTGAACATCACAAATTTCAAGCCGGCAAAGCCGAAGGTGTAATCAAAAGGCCCAAACATGTCCCGATAGATGCGTTTGCCGTGGGCGATGGCATCATGATTGCCAACCACGGTCAAATTCGGAACCCGCAGCTTTTCCAAGGCTTCCGCAGCCCAGATGTATTCATGCTGCAAACCATAATCGGTCAGATCCCCGAGCACGAGGACAAGGCTCACATCATCACGGTCATTGATTTTTTCGACGACTCGTTCCAGGTCATAGGGAGTTCCTTGAGGGTCACCCAACAAAGCCAGGCGAACAGGGAATTCTGGATCGGGCAGAGCCTCGACTTTAGCCAGATTGCGGTCGGTGAGATTTTTGTAATCATCCGGCACCGTAACCGCCCAGGGAGTCAAACGCTCCGTGCAGGCAGTGAGTACAACAACACAACAAAGTATTCGCAGCATGGAATTACCTCAGCAACGGAAACAGCAGGAGAAGGAGCAGTCGCCTGCGAAGCGACGGGGCACTTCAAGCAAAAATCGGTCTGTAATTTAATTCATGAATATCGGGGGCTTGCATTTGATGAGTCTGTCAAATTTCTGGTCAGCTGCTGAAAACTTGAGGCGCCGCAAAATATCAGCAATATATTTTCCTGCCCATCGTCTCTTCTCGCGTAACCCAATTCCAAGGGGAGGTCAGACACTCATGTTCGCAGCAGCACGCAAAAGTTTATGGAATGCCGTCAAGGCTGGTCTTATGGCCGCCACTCTTTGGACCTGCGTCTTTAGCGCGATCCTCTGGTTTTTTTCCAAGCCGACGATTCCGTATCTGAACTTTGTTCAGATCCTGGCCCCCTATGCCCTGGCGTTTTTCGGAACTGCAGCTCTGGTCTTTGAATGTCTGACGCAATGGATCGCAGCTGATGCTATAAAATTTGGCAGAGACTAGTCCTTATGAATGAAGTCGCGGGCTGAGTGATTCGGCCCACAAAGCGCCAACTCTAACGTCCCTCGCGTTCCGTGATCCTGCTTTTCATCCTCAGCTTCATCTTCGCTCTGTCCACGGGTAGGCATCGACCTCAAAAAAAATTTATACATTCGGGCATCAAGCCGCGTGGCATCCAAAGCCGTTCAACTGGACGAACTCGGTTCCTTCGTGCACGAAATGGAATCCATGCTGCTAAGGCTTAAGAAAGGTGAACTGGCGGTTGACTCGCATGCGGTGGACCTGCTCCTTCAATGTCACGACCTTCTTATCAATTGGATTGAGCGTCTTCATCAGAATTACCAAAGTACCATCGAATTCCTTCCGCTGCTGCTGCGCCTTCAGAACCTGAAGCCTAAAGAACCGGACCTGTCGGTCGCGACCCCAGCCGCTGCCATGCAAGGCTTTCATGAGTTCCATGACAACCCCGTTCCCGTCCAGGTCGTGGCGGCCGGGCACAAGGATGAATCCCTGCGGGTCAGCCTGAATCGGGTGGATGCACTTGTGAATGATGTCGGCGAACTTGTGATTCTGCAGACTGTTTTAAGGCAGAACAAGCATCTGATTCCATCGAATCTTTTGCAAAAAACCGTGGATCAACTCGGCAAGATCACAAGGCGGATCCAGGAGTCCTCGATGAGCCTCCGCATGGTTCCGCTGCAGCCGACCTTTCAAAAAATGCAAAGAGTCGTGAGAGATACCTCAAAATCCCTTGGGAAGGACGTCGTCTTTCACACCTCGGGCGAGGACATCGAGATGGACAAGACAGTGGTTGATCACCTCGGTGATCCATTGGTCCACCTGATCCGCAATGCGGTAGATCATGGCATTGAAACTCCGGAGCTGAGGCTCAAGGCGGGCAAGCCCGCGCAGGCCCATGTCTGGCTCACCGCGCGACATCATGCCGGGCGCCTTGTCCTTGAAGTGAGGGATGATGGGGATGGCCTTCGTGTTGCCAATATTCGCAAAAAAGCCCTGGAAAAATCTATTATTACAGAAGACGCTCTCCTGTCAGACGCCGAGATTCACCAACTCATTTTTGAACCCGGCTTTTCCACCAAAGCGCAGGTCACCGATGTATCAGGCCGCGGTGTGGGTATGGACGTCGTGAAGACCAATATCTGCCAGCTGAAAGGCGAGCTGCAGGTCGATACCGTGGAAGGGCAGGGAACCTGTTTTCGGATTATCCTGCCTCTCTCGCTTGCCATTATAGATGGGATGGTCGTGCGCTTGAATGAAACTGAGCGCTATATCGTGCCTTTGTCTCAGGTTCACGAAATTATTGAAATCAACGCGGCGGAAATCAGCCTGGTCGGACATCGGCAGAACGTCATGAGTCTTCGGGGTGAAACGATTCCCCTCTATCACCTGGATCAGATTCTGGGACATTCCGTCCCATCGAGGCATCAGAGCCGGGGCGTCGCCATCATCTCGCGCATCAATCAGAAGGAATACGGCTTTCTCGCGGAATCCATCGTGAGTCAGCAGCAGGTCGTCATCAAGAAACTGGGTCAGGACCTGAAGAAAATATCGGGCATCAGCGGCAGCGCCATCCTTGGTGACGGCAAGGCTGCTCTTATTTTGGATTTGGAAGAAATCATCGAACGGAGGTCTGCTTGACAACGCTACCCGTAAATCTGTCCAAGGTCAAGGGGCGGGAGGATCGCCATCTGATCTTCTCCCTTGGAACAGAAGAGTATTCTGTGCCTCTTCTGAAGGTGAAGGAAGTCATAGAAATTCCTGACATCACCCCCATGCCCCACACGCCGTCTTATTACCTTGGGATTATGAATCTAAGGGGGCAGGTTATCTCGATTATCGACCTGAGCATGAAACTCAAGGGCGTGCGCCAGGAGCTTGGTAAAAAAAATGCGGTGATCATCCTGGATTTCGAATCCTTTTGCCTGGGCATAGCCGTGGGCACTGTGAATCGGGTCCTTGCCTTTGCGCAGGAGGAAATTCGCGAGCGGCCGATGATCGAGAGCACCGAGAATATTGATTACATCGAAGGCGTTGTCCATCGCGACAGGAAGATGATCCTGCTGCTTGATGTTCACAAGGCGCTGAACGTCCAGGATTTGAAACTTATCGAAAGTCAGAAAAACGCTGCGTAACACTGAAACTTTTTTTGGAATGAGGACTTTTATGTTCGATCGTTGGAGTCTGAAAGCGAAATTGATTGCCTTTGCTCTCTTTGGTGGAATGTGTCTTTTGGTGGTCGGTGGCGTCGGCATCTATGCCCTGAAGAATGTTTCGGACACCTATCGCCATGTGTCGAATGTCAATCTTCCGAATACTCAGAAGCTGTCCCGTCTTTTGATCTCCCAGCGTGATATGGCTGGTGTTGTCCTGAGCCTTGTGAATACCCAGAACACTCGCGAGGCAGCCTTGAAGGGCTATGAGAACTATAAAAAATTTGTCGAAGACTTCGAGAAGACGGCCAAGGAATACGAGGCTGTGGAATTCGCGGAAGGTGAGGAGCAAAAGTGGAAGGATGTGGTTCGATCCTGGAAAAATCTGCGCCCTTTGATGGAAAAAGTCATTGAACTGAGCACAACCGGCCTTGAAGAGGATCGGGCGAAGCGCGATGTGATTGGCAGCGGCGAGCTGCCTCGGGCTCGCGTTGAGTTCCGCGAAATCACCGACAATCTTGTTAAATTCCAGGATGATGAAGCCAAAAAATGGGGGGATCGCGCTGAAGAAACCCGCAATGTTTCGACGTGGATACTGTCCGCCACGGTTTTGTCCGGCTTTATGATTGCGCTCCTGATTGGTTTTTACATGGCCAGTTCCATCAGCCGGACCATGAGCCAGGTGGCTGGTCAGCTTTCAACTGGCGCGGATGAAGTCACGTCCGCTGCCACCGAAATCTCATCGACGGCCGAGCAGCTCTCTGCCAGCGCTGTCGAGCAGGCTTCGTCCCTTCAGGAAACCGCCTCGTCCATCGAGGAGATGAGCAGCATGGTGAAGCAGAATGCTGCCAACGCTGCCCGCTCTTCGGAAACCGCCAAATCCGGCCAGGAAACAGCCGGTCGCGGCAAGCAGGTCATTGTTGAAATGCTGGGCGCCATGGGCGAGATCGATGCTGCAAACAAGGAAATTGGTGAAGTGGTCAAGGTCATCGGTCAGATCGGCAACAAGACCAAGGTCATCGATGATATTGTCTTCAAAACCCAACTGCTTTCGTTCAATGCCTCCGTCGAAGCCGCCCGTGCCGGTGAGCATGGCAAAGGTTTTGCCGTGGTCGCCGAGGAAGTCGGCAATCTCGCCCAGATGAGCGGCAATGCAGCCCGCGAAATCAGCGAAATGCTCGAACAGAGTCTGGAGCGGGTTGAACGCATGATTCAGACTTCGAAGCAAAAAGTGGAAGTGGGTCTGAACGTCGGCAAGCGCTGTGGAGATGTTTTGGATGAACTTGTGGAAAGCGTGTCAGAAGTCAATAACATGGCCAATGAGATTGCCAGCGCCTGCCAGGAACAATCCCGTGGCATAACCGAGATCAACCGCGCTGTCACGCAGATGGATCAGGTGACCCAGCAGAACGCTTCGGCTTCGCAGCAATCGGCGGCGGCATCCGAGCAACTCTCGCATCAGGCCGAATCCCTGCGCGTTTCCGTGGAAGAGCTTCTGCGACTTCTGAATGGTTCGGAGCGTGGCAATCTGGAGCCGGTTGCGGCATCAGGCCATCCGACACGCAAATCCGTTGCCCGGGTGCCTCTCCGTCGTGCAGCGCCGGAAGAATCTGTATCGCGTCTGAAAAAATCCGATACGGTGAAATCCGTTGAAGGTGTGCCCAGCAATCAGAACAGTGGATTTGACGAAGCTGCCTAGGAGTTGAAAGCATGACTTATGGTGGATTGCCGGAGATCAGTGACGATGATTTCAAGTTTTTTCAGAAGCGGATTCACGAACTCTCCGGTATTCACCTGACGTCATCAAAGACGGATCTGGTAAGGGCACGCCTGATCGCGCGCCTGGCCGAACTCAATCTGCCTTCCATCCGCGATTATCGCCGTTTTCTGGAGACGCTGCCTGCCCAGGATAAGGAATGGCAGCATCTTGTCAACCAGATCACGACCAATAAAACCGACTTTTTCCGCGAACCGGCGCACTTCAAGTATCTGACCGATACGTTTCTTCCCGAATGGGAAAGAAGGCACCGCACCGGCCGTCTGCGGGTATGGTCGGCGGCCAGTTCATCCGGTGAAGAACCCTATACGCTGTCCATGGTTCTGAATCGTTATTTCGGATCAGAGGACAGGTTTGAAATCCTTGGCTCCGATATAGATACCAAGGTTCTGGCGCTGGCGCAGAACGGTGTCTATGCGAACAACCGCCTGCAAGAAATCCCCATGGATTATGTGGAGCGGGCGGTCGTCAAAGGTCAGCGCGAAGTCAAAGGCTGGTTTAAAATTCGCAAGTCTATCGCCGAAAAAGTGCGTTTCACGCGCATCAATCTGGTCGAGACGAATTTTTTTGGTCTTGGGCCGTTCGACATCATCTTCTGCCGGAATGTCTTCATCTATTTTCAGCAGGAAACCATTCAGGAGATTATCCGGGGATTTTCCCAGGTCCTGAATAAGGATGGGCTATTGATCCTGGGACATTCCGAATCGGTACGTTTGCCGCCAGCGATCTGGAGCACGCAGGGGCCTTCCATTTACAGGAAACGAGCGGCCACCGCCACGGCGGTGAAAACACCGCCACCCCTGAGCAGAGCTTCGCAGCCGGAGCGTTTCCGAAGTCCGAAGAAGAAAGTGCTGATCGTTGATGATTCCCTCACCATTCGGCAGCTTCTGACGACGGCCTTTTCCCAGTCCGATCGTCTTGAAGTGGTGGGTGCTCTGGGTGATCCGCGTGATGTGGAAAGTGCCATTCAAAAATTTCGGCCGGATGTCATCACCCTGGATCTGAAAATGCCGCATATGGACGGCTGTCAGCTGCTGCGGGAGATCCTTCCGAAATATCCCATTCCCGTAGTGATCATCAGCGCTGTGACGCGCGAGGAGGGGCCTTTGGTGCTGGAAGCGCTTGAACTCGGCGCCGTGGATTACCTGCAAAAGCCGACGCTTCAGGATCTTAAAAACTCCAGCGCATCCTTGATTGAACACGTCTGCCAGGCTGCGGATGCGCATGTCCATCGGCAGAAACCTTCGCTGCCGTCGAAAACCATCACCAAGCGTTCGGCAAGTTTAGCGACGAGCAAACAGATCATCGTTGCCATCGGTTCATCCACAGGCGGGATTCAGGCCTTGACTGAAGTGCTGACTCAGCTGCCGGATTCCATTCCGCCGATTCTCATCGTGCAGCATATTCCCCCGGCTTTTTCCCGGCCTTTTGCTGAACGTCTGAATGCACTCTGTGCGTTTCAGGTAAAAGAAGCGCAGGATGGCGATCTGGTTTTGAATGATCAGGTGCTGATTGCCCCAGGGGGCCGGCATATGGAACTTCAGTCCGGTTCCAAAGGGTATCACGTCCGCCTGAGCGATGGGCCCGCAGTGAATCGACACAAACCCTCGGTCGATGTTCTCTTTGAGTCCGTGGCGCGACGGCTCGGACCTCAGGCTATCGGTGTTCTTTTGACTGGCATGGGTCAGGACGGAGCCCGCGGATTGAAGAGCATGAAGGAAGCCGGTGCTCCCACCATTGCCCAGGATGAATCCACCAGCGCAGTCTACGGTATGCCACGCGAGGCCGTCCGTTTGCAGGCCGTCGATCATGTTCTGCCTTTGGATAAGATTCCTCAGAGTCTCATGCGACTTCTTCAGGACAAAAAGATTCCCAAAAGAGCCTGACTCTTACCCGCAGAAAGAGTGGGATGAAATACCTCAATTGCGCTGATTCTTGCGTGACCCTGGAAACATCAACGGAAATGGTTAGCTTTTTTGACCGGAATGGATCGTGCAGTATTCTTTTAAGGTACGCAGGCCATTCACCGGGAGTTTCGCGCCATGAGAAATCAGCCGATCGGTAATCAGAAAGTGGATATTGGACACCTTGCAGAGTTTCTTAACATTAAGCTCGGCAACATTGACGAGATGAATGTCCATGAACAGGCTGGGCTGCTCCAGCAACTCGTGGCCCTTTCCCAACTGAAGCTGACGCGACTCGCTCTGCGGAACTGATCAACGGGCTTTACCGAGCAGAACTTTATCTTGAACCGTTTCCACGACATATTCCACGCGGCGGTTCATCAAACGATTTTCGCGACTTGTATTGGGAACGAGGGGGCGTGACGAGCCCAGGCCGAGTGCCAGAAGACGCTTGGCGGAGACTCCCTTCTTTTTCAGATAGCTCACCACTTCATCCGCACGATCCTGAGTCAGCTTGATGTTGGATGGTTCCTTGCCGCCAGAGTCGGTATGCACAAGGACCGACAGAGATTGAATGGCTTTCTCGTCCTGCAGAAGGGCGACCAGGTATTCAAGCACGGGATAGGATTCCGGCATCACCTGCCTTTTGCTCTTCTTGAATTTCAACTGAGGCAGCTGAATGCCTTGCTCCAGGGCAAAGCCGCCGTCCTTCGCATAACTGAGACGCAGACTCGACTGCAAATCAGGAAAGGCTATGAATTTCTTGCGAAAGGTCTCGCGCTTATCCACGGAAACGATGAGTTCATAAAGGCCAGGCTCAAGCAGAGATGCGGCCTTTTTCTCGCGGGCCTTAGGTGGCTGCGTTTCCACGGGAAGGATGCGATAGGTGATGTTCGCCGGCAGCTCCTGGCTTTCGACTAGCGAAAGCTGCAGACCCGCCTTGCTCTTGGGGGCCGATTCATTTTTGATTTCATCGTCGATCATCGGGGCGACTGCGGTCCGAATCATCTGATCGTGCAGATTATTGGCCGTCGATTGTCCCGATATTATTAGGCCGATCCATAGAATCAGGAAAATTATCCTTGTCCCAAGCATGCGGAAAATCCTTGTCTCTGTTTAAAAACATAACCATCTAGATCTCGCTATAACAGGCTCAGAGCGATGTGTCCAAGCTTAAAACCTGGGTATTTTTGGATGACACAGATGACCATGAACAGAAAATGCTACAGTGGAATTCCTGGAGGGAATCTGCAGAATATTGTGAAGGAGAAAACCAGCAAGACCAGGCGGTGAAAGGGATATAAACGGATGAGTTTGACTTATGTATTAAATTTGCTTCATCCGTTTGGGGTTGTTCGAGGAATTCGGGAAGACAAAAAATCAGGTTTCCAGGTCGTCAGCAAGAAGTTCCTGAGCCATCGCCAACTGATCCTCGGGAACCAGGAGTTCAACCCCGTTCACCAGGGCCAGCGCGGGATCCACGCCACCAGCATCATCAGAACGGACCTGCACCAGGATCCCCGCACCGCGCAGCATGTTGGCATTGAGATTGGCAATCATCCGATCAGGATAAGATATGAGAGACACGAATTTCATAAAGGTCCTCCTCTCACAGTCTTAACATGAAATTTTTCCTGTTTCCAGGAGCGCATAGCAAAGCTGACCGTCTACTGGACAATGCACATTGGCTTTTATGTCGACTTCCTGGGTACGAATGAGTATACGTCAAAGCTTGTACTCAGGCGTTTTCAAGTATGGACATCGCCGTGATATTTCAACCGTTTTCAAGGCTGGGCAAGGGCCGCTCATGATCAACGAGACAGCTGAAATCCGTTTGAAATTTTTAGCCGACGCCAGCCAGCTTCTCTCCGGCTCGCTCGACTATGAAACCACTCTCTCGAATGTCGCTCATCTATCGGTGCCGGTCTGCGCGGACTGGTGCGCCGTCGACATGTTTGAAAAGGACGGCCGGATCAGGCGGCTGGCCGTGGTCCATTCCGATAGTCAAAAAACAGCGCTCGGGTTCGAGCTTTTTGAGAAATACCCGCCGCAGCCAAGCGATGCCCACGGACTTGTTCTCGTCATGAAGACGGGAGCCCCTCAGTTTTACCCTGAAATTCCTGACGAACTTTTGGTGAGCACCGCCTTCGATCCGGAACACCTGGAAATCATTCGTTCGCTGGGCATGAAATCCGCCATCGTGATGCCGATGAAGGTTCAAAACAGGGTGCTGGGCGCCATCACCCTCGTCTTCGCCGAATCTGATCGACGCTATCGCGCGAAGGATCTGGACTTCGTCTATGACCTCGCCTCCCGTGCGGCTTTGGCCATAGAGAACGCCAGGCTCTTTACGGAGGCCAGCGAGTCCGTGCTTCGTGAGAAGGAGTCGGCGGCAGTCCTCAATATCCTTCTGATGTCTGCGCCCGTGGCCTTCGCTTTTCTGGACCGGGATCTTCGTTATGCGCGTGTCAATAATGCCTTTGAAAAACTCATGGACAAGCCCAGAGACGAGGTGATTGGAACCATCTTCGGCTCGCATTACGCTCAGGATGTTCGGGATTTGAACCTGGACCTCATGGAGGTGATGAAGAGCCGCAGACCCCTTTTGAATATTCCGGTCCATGCGGGCGAGACCAGGCATTCCCTTGCCAACTATTTTCCGGTCATCAGTGACAACGAAGTCCTGGGCATCGGGGTCCTGATCTACGACATCACCGACCATAAAAACATGGAGCAAAAGATCCGTGAGCAGGCCCGCATCAACGAGAAACTGCATGAAGTCGGCCTGTCTTTGACGGCGGAGCTGAATCTGGATCGGATCGTCCAGACCGTGACGGACGCCGCCACAGAGCTTTCCGGCGCGCAGTTTGGAGCCTTTTTTTATAATGTTTTGAAAGAAGATGGCGAGGCTTACACCCTTTATTGCATATCGGGCGTGCCGCGGGAAAAATTCTCGCAGTTTCCCATGCCCCGCAATACGAAAATCTTCGCCCCCACCTTCATGGGTGAGCGAATCGTTCGCCTTGATGATGTAACAAGGGATGGAAATTTCGGACATAACGCGCCCTACCACGGGATGCCAGCGGGTCACCTGCCGGTGCGGAGTTACCTTGCTGTCCCTGTGATATCGCGGACCGGCGAGGTCCTGGGTGGGCTCTTCTTCGGACATGAAAAGCCCGGAGTCTTTACCGAATCAGCCGAAAAGCTGGTGGCGGGCCTTGCCCCACAGGCCGCCATCGCGATCGACAATGCGCGACTCTTCGATACGGCGAATATTTCAAGAAATCGCCTGCAGTCCCAGCTGAATTTTACGGATGCCCTGACCAAGAGCTTAGGGGAAGGGCTCTGCGCTTTTGATCAGGATCGCAAAGTCATCTTTGTGAATCCGGCCACGACCCGCCTGCTCGGATGGAGTCATAGCGAGCTGATGGGCAAGGATCTGACCGAGGTCTTCCCTGCGGACGAAAACACCGCCGTCTGGAATAAGGTCCTGCATCAGAAGCGAATGGTGGAAGGCGAGAGCACGTTCATAAGAAAGGATGGCAGTTCCTTTCCAGCCAGTTATCTGGCTGCACCCTTCGTCGAGAAGGAAAGCGTCCAGGGTGTGGTCATCACGATTCGTGATATCACCGAAACCCGGCGCATTCAGGATGAGCTGCAGCGTTCGCGCGAGGAATTGGAACAAAGAGTCGTCGAACGCACGGTGAATCTGACTGCGGCCAACCAGGAGCTGGAGGCTTTCAGCTATTCCGTCTCCCATGATCTCAGGAGTCCTTTGCGCAGCATTGATGGCTTCAGCCAGGCCCTGCTCGAGGATTATGCAGACAAGCTGGACGCCGAAGGCCAGGATTCCCTGCAAAGAATTCGCGCAGCCTCGCAAAAGATGGGCCGCATCATAGATGATCTTTTGAATCTATCCAAACTCACCCGGACCCAGATGCGGACGGAACGCATCCATATCAGCGAGATGGTTCAGAAAATACTTGATGAATTCCGATCGTCTGATAAAAGCCGTCAGGTGGAAACATTGGTCCAGGAAAGGCTTCTGGCCACCGGCGACAGTTCCCTGCTCAGGATCGCTCTGGAAAATCTTCTGTCCAATGCCTGGAAGTTTACCGGCAAACAGGAAAAGGCCCGCATTGTCTTTGGAGCCGAACGCATCAATGGCGAGATAATTTATTTCGTCGAGGACAACGGCGCAGGCTTTAACATGCAGTATGGCAGCAAACTTTTTGGAGCCTTTCAAAGGCTGCACCAGGCCCACGAATTTTCGGGCACGGGCATAGGCCTCGCTACGGTTCGACGAATCATCCACCGGCACGGCGGGCGAATCTGGGCCGAGAGCGAAGTCGGACGTGGCGCCAAATTCTTTTTCACGCTTCCTACGACGCATACGGATAAGGAGACCGTTCGGTGACTGGAAAAACCATCCTACTGGTTGAAGACAACCCTGATGATGAAGCCCTGACCATACGCGCCTTGCGCAAGGCTCACGTCAGCAATGAAGTGATTGTGGCCCGCGACGGCGCCGAGGCTCTGGACTATCTTTTCGCTGAGGGCCACTATCAGGGGCGAAATACCAGCGTCCAGCCTCAGATTGTTCTGCTCGATCTCAAGCTTCCCAAAATTGATGGACTTCAGGTTCTGGAGCGCATCCGCGCCGATAAAAGAACGGAACTCATCCCGGTTGTGATCCTGACCACCTCCAAAGAGGAGAAGGATCTGATCAGCGGCTACAGGCTGGGTGCCAATAGCTACGTTGCCAAACCCGTTGATTTCGTCGAGTTTACGGATGCTGTGAAGAACCTTGGCATGTACTGGCTGCTCATCAATGAACGTCCACCTTTAAAAGGGCCATGAAAATCATGCAGGAAAAGGCGTGTCTCCGTGTCCTCATTATCGAAGATTCAGAAGATGACCTTTTGCTCCTTCTGCGCGAACTGCGCAAAGGCCGCTTTGATGTCCAGCATCATTGTGTGGAAAATGCTGAGGACCTGCAGCACCACCTGAAAACCGAGGCGTGGGATGTGATTCTGTCCGATTACAATCTTCCCGGGTTCGGAGCCTTGCCGGCGCTCGAAATCTTAAAGACCTGTGACCTGGATATCCCTTTTATCATAGTCTCGGGCGCGGTGGGCGAGGAAACCGCGGTCGCAGCGATGCGGGCCGGGGCTCACGATTATGTGATGAAGGGCAGCCTTGCGCGCCTGATGCCGGCCATTGAAAGGGAACTGCGCGAGTCCGCCAGTCGCCAGGCTCGTCGGGACGCTGAAAAAGCGGCTTTCTTGGCGAAAGAGGAGGCCATTGCCGCGAACCGGGCCAAGAGCGATTTTTTAGCTCAAATGAGCCATGAGATTCGCACGCCTTTGGGAGCCATCCTGGGTTTTTCCGAACTGCTTTTGGAATCCAATGAAGATGAAGACTCGCGACGTGAAACGGTCGGCATCATCATTCGCAATGGACAGAGCCTTTTGCAGATCGTCGATGAGATCCTGGACATGTCGAAGGTGGAAGCTGGAAAACTTGCGGTTGAAATCCTGCCCTTTTCCCTCGCCTCCATGCTGGTCGACCTCGAAAATCTTTTCACGCCGAAAGCCCGTGAAAAAGGCCTGAAGCTGCAGTTCGTCTATGATCACCGCCTGCCGAAGGAAATTCAGACCGATCCCAATCGTCTGCGACAGATTCTGATCAATATCATCGGCAATGCCATCAAATTCACTCATAGCGGCAGCGTGAGCGTGATCGTCGGACGCGGCAGGCCAGCCGATGGAAAATATGCCCTGGAATTTACCGTGGTCGATACCGGGGTTGGCATATCCCATGAGCATCAGGGCCTTTTATTTAAGCCTTTTTCCCAGGCCGACAGTTCCATTTCGCGCCGCTTCGGAGGCACCGGACTGGGTCTTGCACTCTCCAAGCAGCTGGCTCGCCTGCTGCAGGGAGACCTTGTGCTGACCAAAAGTGAGCCGGGAAAGGGAAGCACCTTCACCCTGCGCATCATGGCCCTTGTGAAAGAAGACGCCATCCCGAATCAAGTCGCTGAATCGGCGACAGCGGTGACGTCGCAGCTCACGCTCAGCAATGTTCATGTACTGCTGGTGGATGATTCCGGTGACAATCGCCTGCTCATGAGCAAGATCCTCAAGTCCACGGGCGCGACTGTGGACTTGGCCACCAATGGTCGTGAGGCCATTGAAATGGCGCTTCACAATATCCACGATGTGATCCTCATGGACATGCAGATGCCGGTGATGGATGGTTATGCAGCAGCGCGTTCGCTGCGTGATCAGGGATTTGCCAAACCTATTATCGCTCTGACGGCCAACGCCATGAGTTCCGAGCGATCGCGCTGCCTGGAGGCGGGCTGCAATGACTTTCATCCCAAGCCGATTGATCGGCCGGTTCTGATAGAACTGATCAGCACCTACGTCTCTCCCCTTCATTCCCGGTCAGGTTTATGAAAGAGTCCGGTGGTGGATTTCCACCGGATTGCGTTTAACCTCGAAGTCCAGCCAGCTCCTTTTTGTTTTCATAAACGACGCGGCCGTTTGAGATCGTCATCAGAACCTTTGTTTTCAGGATATCCTGAGGTTTCCTATCGGCCATGATCTGACCCAGATCGCTATCGAGCACCACGATATCAGCCAGCTTTCCGGCCTCCAGCGTGCCCATGTCCTTTTCCCGGAAGGCGGCATACGCAGCGTTCTTCGTATAGGATTCCAGAGCTTCATCCATGGTCAGATGCTGATCATAGCTCCAGCCCTTGGGCGGTTGCCCGTTCTGCGTTTGCCGGGTCACCGCCGCGTAAAGTCCCCAAAGAGGGTTGGCGGATTCAACAGGGGTATCGGAACCGCTGACCAGAACAGCCTGGCTTTGACGCAGCTTTTGCCAGACATAAGCGCCTTCTTCCATGCGGTCGTTGCCGATCCGGGTTGGAACCCAGGGCGCGTCCGAGGTCAGGTGCGTGGGCTGCATCGAAGCGATGATGCCCAGTTTTCCAAAGCGCGGAATATCCTGGGCGTCGAGAATCTGAGCATGCTCGACACGCAAACGCAGATCGGCCTTCGGAAACTCCTTGATCACGCGTTCGAAGGCATTCAAAACGCTACGGTTGGTCTTATCACCGATGGCATGCACAGCCGTTTGAAAGCCGGACTGAGCAAATCTTTTGACCGACTGATAGATCTGCTCTTCGGTGAGGATTTCCAGGCCGGAGTATCCAGGCTGATCCGTATAAGCTTCCAGCATGGCCGCTCCGCGGGATCCGAGGGCTCCATCCGCCATGAGTTTAACCGAACGGATCTGAAGCATGTCCTTCACAAGCGGACCTGATTTCATAAAGCGATCGATGAGCTTCGCATCGGCTCCAGCCAGCATTACATTCAAACGCAGGGGCAACTCACCTTGCGCTGCGAGCGTTTCGTAGATGGCAATATCCTCGCCTGAGACGCCCGCATCATGAAAACTTGTCAATCCGTATTCCGCACAGCGAGCAAGAGCGGCCCGGATGGCTTTTTCGCGTTGGGCATTGGATTCGGGTGGAATCACCGCCGTGACAAGGTCCATAGCGCGATCGACCAGAATACCCGTGGCTTCACCTTGAGCGTCACGGATGATTTTGCCACCGACAGGGTCGCGGGTATCCCGAGTAATGCCGGCTTTTTTCAGCGCCAGCGTGTTGACCCAGATCGCATGTCCATCAACTCGTGTCAGGGAAACGGGAATGCCGTCACCCAGCTTGTCCAGATCCTGACGCGTGGGAAATTCCTTTTTCGCCCAAAGGTTTTGATCCCAGCCCCGACCCAAAACCCAGTCTGACTTCGGTGTGTGGCTGATTTCCTCTTTCACCTTGCCCTGGATGGTTTCCAGGGACGTCATGCCCGCCATATCCAGGCGGACAAGCTGATAACCAAGGCCTTTCAGATGACCGTGACCTTCGTGAAAACCGGGATACACAGCCTTGCCCTTGAGATCAACAACTCGTGTGGCCGGGCCTTGCCAGGTTTTCAGTTCCTTTATGCTGCCGGTAGCCACAACGCGGCCGCCCTGGATAGCCAGTGCCTCGACCATCGGTTTCTCTTTATTCAGTGTGTGAATCCTGGCGTTCGTCAAGAGGAGTTCCGCAGGGGCTGCTTGCAGAGCTGACGTCAGCAAAAGCCCCGTGAGGCTTTGAAGCCAGGTATAAAATCGTCCTGTCATACCGTTTCTCCAGAATAAGCGCGCGTGAATGATGGGCGGAGATTAGCGGGCTTTCAGGCGATTGCCAAGAGGGGATGTACGGGGCTATAGTTCTTCTCATCCCTCGATAAAATGAAGAGACATTCATGCAAAATACTACCGATAGGATCGGGTTTCTCGGTCTTAGCCTTCTCGTGCCCTTCACCTTGCTTGTCAGCTCATGCCAGACCGTGGAAGACTCATGGAGAAAAGGGCCGGCATGGACTTTCATACCGACGCCCCAGGGTGTGGGATCTCTGGCCCATAGTCTTTGTGGTGGGAGCGGCGGGCTTTTTATGGCTTTTGGTGGTATTGAAGAGGGCAGAGAATCGCCACTGAACTCCAGCATGATTGTTTATGATAGCCTTCAGAATCTTTGGCAGAAGGCGGATGCCCAGGAAGGGCCGCCTGCACGAAATTTCGCTTCGTTTACCCTGATGGATCAGAAGGCTTATGTCTTCGGCGGCGAAACCGCACAGAACGCTGCAAGCGCTGATGCTTATGTTTACGATGCCTCCGAGGGATTCTGGTCTTCACTTCCCGTTCCCGAACCTATGATCGCCCGAAAACAGGCGACGCTGACTCGTGTGGGTGCGGAGCTCGTGATCTTTGGCGGCAAGGGAACCGAGCCGGTCACGAACTGGGCGCGCTTCCGCCCGGGCGCTGCGCGTTGGCAGGTGCATTCCTATCCTGAGGCCATCAGCGCGCGCGTGAGTCATGTGGCTATTGGCCTGGATGAATCACGACTTTTGATCTGGGGCGGTTTTGAAGGCAAGGAGCGGCGCGGGGATGGTTTTATTTTTGATCTGAAGACTCAGGCTGTAACGAGTCTTCCAGCGATCACTCCGCGAGCCAATGCCAGGGCCTTGCTTCTGGGTGACAAGGTTCTTGTTTGGGGTGGAGCCGGTCCTGACGGACATATGCCGGATGGGGCTCTTTTGAATGTGAAATCCCTGCAGTGGACGCCGCTACCGTCCATACCGGATCCGCGTTTTCAAAGACTGCAGGGTGCTGAGGTGGTCGCGCAGGGAACAGGCAGCTTTCTGCTCTTTGGCGGACGTTTTGGTTTAGAGGCCTTTAACGATCAGCTTTGGTCCTATGATATCGAGCGCTCCGAATGGTCACTCCTTCGAACGAAGGAAAATCCTCAGGGCCGCATCGCGCATTGCTTTGTGAATCTTGAGCCTCGCAAATACGCAGTATTTGGGGGCCTTGGTTATAAGAGAGGAACGCAAAGCCTCACGCAATGGGATGGCCTATGGATTCTTGACCTTTGACCAGGGCCACCATGATCCGCTGCCGCGTCCGAAGTTTTGCGCGGCATATTCGAGAGGATTGCGCGCGGGGCCAATCACGCCGCCGCACAGAAAGTAGAATGGGATAAAGAATGGTCCCAGGAGTTGATACTGCCATGTGTGGGCCTCTTCGTGGCGTCCGATATGAACGGTCGGGTCGCCGTAAGCTCCCCAGTGATCCGGCGCAGTGCCCCGACCATAGGAAATCGTGTTGCCGAGGGTAATCGCCGCATAGGGTATCGTTAAAGGATTATTCAAAAATTGCAGCGCATTGTGTCCGGCTTTCATTTTCGGTTCCAGCGCCGACCATCTGCAACGAAACAGCGCCTGACCCACGGCATAACCAAGCAGCCCATAAAGCAGACCCAGAAGGGTATACGGTGATGCCCAAAGTTTCCCAAGCCCATCCAGGAGCCAGCGGGATGAATTTGTCTTTTCCAATGTGGTCCAGCCCTTTCAGAGTACACTCCAAAAGCCTATCACAAAAGAGTGCCCGTCTCCCATGGCGACCACGAGATCACTGATCAACGTTGACGTTCAGGATATCATGACAGCCGAGGCATTCTATTGTGGGGTCTTTGGGTTTCAGGTAATACAGCGCCGCCGGTGCAGCGGGCGGAATGTGACGTTCGCAGAGTGCCTTATGGAGAAATCGCCCTGATGGGCCATCCCTTCGATCACTGATTTTGTCTCATTGAATTCAATGAAAAAAGGTTATGATGCGCTGGCGAACTGAAGCTCATTGCAAAGTGAGGAGCGTTGAGATGCAAGTATATACGAATCCCATTCATGCAGAATATTTTGCAGATCCCTTCGTCTGGCGTCATGACCATGAATACTACGCGATAGGCACCGGCCCAGGCGATGCGGAAGGGCTGACGCCACATACGACACGCGCGACTATTTTCCCGCTGCTGCGATCACACGACATGATTCATTGGACGCCGGCCGGGCATGCTCTCATTGCTCCTGACGAGGCGCTGGGTCTTAATTTTTGGGCGCCTGAAATCGCCCACGCGGGTGGACTTTGGTATCTTTATTATTCGGTTGGCCATGGTGATAAGCTGCATCAGCTGCGGGTGGCCGTGAGTGATCATCCGCTTGGACCCTATCGCGACAGGGCGCAGCTCACCAATCCCAAGGACGTTCCTTTCGCGATAGATCCGCATCCCTTCCAGGATGATGATGGGCGCTGGTATCTTTTTCATGCTCGTGATTTCCTGGATACAGGTTCGGATGCCGCCGGTTCGATCCGCGCGGGGACGGCTTTGGTGGTGTCTGAACTTGAAACGATGACCCGCCTTTCGAAGAACATGCATGTTGTCCTGCGATCCTATTGTGATTGGCAGCTCTATGCCGCGGATCGGCCGATGTACGGAAAAATTTTTGATTGGCATACGCTGGAAGGTCCTTCTGTGATCAAGGAAGGGGGACGATACTACTGTATTTACAGTGGTGGAAGCTGGCAGACGGATACCTATGGGGTGGATTACACGGCCTCGGACCATGTGCTGGGGCCATACTCCATCGAAGCCGGCGTGGAGGCTCCGCGTATTTTGAAAACTGTTCCCGGCAAAGTCATTGGGCCCGGACATTGCTCGATTGCGATAGCGCCTGATGATTCAACGCGCATGATTATCTATCATGCATGGGATCCTGAGATGCGGGCCCGGCGCATGTGTATGGATGAGCTTTACTTCGAAGACGGCATTCCTAAATCCGATGGACCGACCTGGACGCCCACCGAGCTTCCCCGAGAGAGGCCACACACAAAGGATTATGAAGCGCGCGTCTAGAACTGAAAGGCTGGGAAAATGGCATAGCGTGGAACCCACAGCGGCCCAATGGTCTGCTGTTTAAACTTCTCGATGTTCAGCATTCCGCCGTGTATCAAAGCAAGGCGGAAGGCATTTTTCTGGCTTAAACTTCCCAAAGGACCCTATGAAATTCCATATATTTCTCGCCCTATTTTTGAGCTTTTTGGGGTATTCCGCCGAACTTTCCGCTCAAGATCCGCTGAGTGAAATTGATAACTATCTGACACAATTGGTGAAAGATGGAAAATTCTCGGGCCGGGTTTTCGTGTCCATGAAGGGTGTGGAACTTTCTCGGGGCTATGGCCGGACGCGCTTTCCCGATGGCGCTATGCCTGAAGATACAACGACTTTCAAAGTGGGTTCGATCACCAAACAGGTCACGGGTTTTGCAATTTTGGATATGGTGGATCGAAAGCTGCTCCAGCTGGATGATCCGGTTGCCAAATTTTTTCCCGAGGTTGATAGCCGAATTTTCACAGAAGACGGTCGGTCTGTGACCATCCAGGATCTTCTCACTCACAGGTCGGGTCTGCCGGATGTTTCGGGCCTGGCCTATCATTGGGGCAGCCCGGTTCGCTTCTCATATTTTTTAAAGTGCCTGGAGTGGATTTCGGATCGCAACAGACCTGGTGCTGTTCATCAGTACTCGAATTTCAATTTCCTTATGCTCGGAGAAATTATCAAGCGAGTGAGCGGTCAACCCTTTGATGAATATGTGAAGGAACAGTACTTCACGACTCTTGGAATGGCTTCGACCGGGATGACGTTTCAGGATCCATCACGCCGGGCCTATGGACACAACACGATTCATGGGAAGCTGTTCCCCTCGGACGAGGTCAATGACTTTCACATTCACGGAACGTACGATTGGCCTCAGGCTTCGGACGGGGGCCTGGTGTCGACTGTTTCGGATATGAAGATTTGGGTCGATTACCTGTCATCCCGGAAGCAGGGTGACTTTGCGCGTTATGCTTCCCTCTGGTCAGAACGAGGCTATTTCGCGGGACTGGTAAACATTGGGACCGAGCAAAAGCCTGTCTATTGGCATAATGGGGCTTTGAGCCCCATCGGCTATACCGCTGATCTTGTATTCGATAGGGAAGGCCATCGCATTATAGTCCTGGGGAATGTGAATACTGGAGAACAAATTCCAAACCTGGCCAATCACATCTATCGCTTTTTAGAAAAAGGCAGCCCGCTACCTGACTTGCCCTCCTTTCACTCCCAGTCTGCGCTTATGAGTTTGATTCTTTCACGGATTAAATTTGGTTTGCTCATGAGCGCTGTGTGCATGCTGCTGCTTTTCCGCAAAAGAAATCAGCCGAACTTCGCGCTTACGACTTATGGCTATTTCAGTTCGGGGATACTGGCCAATTCCTTCGGTATTCAAAAATTTGAGAGTCTGCTGGCCTTGGCTGCTATGGCGGTTTTTTGGCTCTTTATTCTCTGGCGGCGTCAAGCACCCCATGAAAGGGATAGTCTTTCCATCAAGAGTTTCATAGGCCCGACTCTTTCTCTGATTGCGGGGCTCCTGCTGATCCATAGCCGGCTGTGAAGACCTAGGATTTTCAAGTGACCCCATCCAAAGTTTCAGCTAGCCTGATCCTGCTGCAGAAGGAGGATCCGATGCAAACGGAACGAAGTAAAATGCTGGCGGGGGAGCCTTATCATCCGCTTGATCCTGAATTGACGGCTGCGCGTGAACATTGCCGTGATCTTTTGCTGGCGCTGAATGTGTCGCGTGAATCCGCGCGGGACGAGCGCCTTGGCCTTATGCAAAAGCTTTTGGGATCGGTGGGAGAGGGCAGCTGGATTCAGCCACCCTTTTCCTGTGATTATGGATCCCATATCCGGATGGGGAAGGGGAACTTTTTCAACTTCAACTGTGTTGTGCTCGATGTGTGCTCAGTCGATATTGGCGATTTCTGCCTCTTTGGGCCGGCTGTTCAGATTTATACTGCCATGCATCCCATGAATGCGATGCGGCGGCGTGAGGTGGAATTCGGGAAACCGGTGAGCCTGGGTTCAGATATTTGGGTCGGCGGTGGGGCCATCATCTGCCCAGGCGTGACGATCGGTTCCCGCTCAGTCATTGGTGCGGGAAGCGTGGTGACCAGGGATATTCCCGAGGGAGTGTTCGCTGCGGGAAATCCCTGCCGTGTGATTCGAGAGATTACGGATTAGCGGATTTGTCATCGTGAAAGGCCAGCTCACCGACCTTAAGAGCGTGATCACGAATGTCCTTGGGCCAGCCTGCTGTCAGTGTTTCAAAAAGCGACCGATTCTTCGCAAAGAAGGCCCGGGTCGCTTCTTCAAAATGCGGCAAATCCCCCGCCATGGCTGACATGAACTTGTAGGCCGCATTCTGCGATTGGCGCATCGCATCCTTGCTTCTGTTTTGCTTTCTCGCTTCTTCCACCAGCTTTCTGAGCGTTACCGAGGCTCCACCTGGCTGCAGAGCAAGCCAATCCCAGTGTCTGGGAAGAAGGCCGATCTCTCGCGAGACGACGCCCAGCCTGGGTCGACCGGGGCCCGACTTTTCCTGGTCCGGGTCCTGGTTTCCGGGGATGCGACTGAGGACATCGGCGACCGTTCCCCTTAAATCGAGTTCGACCTGCTGACTGCTGCTGTCGTCAAAGATCAGAATCTGCGCGTCCGGATTTTTATCCTGATAACGTTTGACTTTGCCTGCGACTTCGACGACAGGTCCGGCGGCGATTTTTTTATGACCGGCAAAGGCTGTACAGGTCGGGATTGATTCTTCCATTGGGCTGCTCCAAAACAGTGATGGGGACCTATCGGAATATTACCCGGGTTTATTTAGGAAGTATATAAACACCGGGTTAAATTCGTCCTCACCACTGCGTGATATTCCATGATATCATGGAGTTACAAGACTTCCGCACGGAGATACCATGAAGAAAAAAGCCATATTTCTGCCTCCTGGTGAAGGCCGGTCCTATCCCATGGGGCGCATCAGTAGTGTGTTCAAAGCCGATGGCAAGGAAACAGGCGACCGCTATTCCATCTCGGAATGGTGGCTGGAGCCGAATACTCAGGGTCCGGGCGCGCACTCACATGAGGAAGACGATGTTTTTTACGTCATCGAGGGTACGATGAGCTTTCTTTTGGGGACAGAGTGGGTGGATGCTCCCAAGGGTTCGTTTCTGATTGCTCCGGCCGGAATGAAGCATGATTTCGAAAACAGAACCGACAAACGCGCTGGTCTTCTGAACTTTTCGATTCCAGGCGGCTTTGAGAAAGACATGCCTGATATCGCCCAGTGGTTCGCCGAGCATCCACCCGGAAATGCCCGAAAATAGCCAATATGCAGATGAAGACGCGTCCTCATCTGCATGCAGCGTGATTAGGCTATCATCCCTTATTCATCTGGTTGTGCTGGCTGCATGGGTTCAGAAGGCTGAGTGCCTTGCTGAAGTTGTTTGATGTCATCCAGATGCTTCTGGGTGATAGGGCGAAGCTCGGAGACAGCTGTCTTGAGGGCTTCGTCCATGCTTTTTTCTGTGACTTGAGTATAAAGATCCAGGGCGTTTTCATATTTTCTCATGAGGACTTCGATGACGCCTGCGCGGAATTCCTGATCCTGTTTTTTGGTCAGAGCCTGAAATTCCTGAGACATCTGAGCTTCGATCTGCTTTGCATTTTCGCTCAGTTGCGCAGGGGCAAGGTCTACGCTTTTGCTGGCAGCCAGCTCCTGGAGTCTTTGATCGAATTCGGTAACCTCCTGAGAGATTTGATCCACAAAACGCTGCAGATCAGAATCGGGGTTTCTTTCTTTCACAAGGTCAATGATCTTAATTTCGGATTTCACGCCGACATGAAGAACCTGGATGACTTCTGTAGGATTGGTCACCTCGACATTGATATCACCGGGCTCCTGAACCGGGGTTTGTCCTTCTGTTCCAGGTTGGGCGGCTTGAGCGGCAACGCTCAGGGTGGAAATCAAAAGACCTGCGCAGACTTTTGTGAAAATAGACATAATAAGTCTCCTGTTCAATAATGCGATGGAATTGTCATTTAAACCTTCCCCCCCTTTTTAAGGGTAAACTTCGATAAAAAATATCCGGGGTATCCCTCATCTTTAAAATTTTTCTCGCAGGAATGTGTTTTTTTTCGACGTGTGAGAGGAATTCATCTTGTATGTGGATGCCGACAGGAATTGAACGAATCCCCAGATCGCGGGATCTAGGGGTTAATGACTATAGCCTTAAAGCGCGAGTAAAGTGTCTTCTTATAGTGTGATGTCGTCCTCGTTCCCAAACTCGCCATCGGGGCCAGCGGAGGCTATTTTATAGGCTTTCACAGTAATCAGTTCATAGTGGATGGGTCGGTCCCAGGGATCCAGCAGCTTGTCCGATTGTGTGTAGGGACCTCTCCAGTTTCGGGCACCGGCGGGGGCTTCGATCAGAGCTTTTAGGCCTTCATCTGTCGTCGGAAATCTTGATGAATCGAGTTTATACTGGACAAGGCTTTCGCTGAGGCGGGACAGCTTCACGCTTGTCAGGTCAATTTTAGCTCTTTCGTATTTCTCTAGAATTGTGTTCACCAGTATGGCCATGATAGTGCTCATGAGTGCGATGACAATGAGGATTTCGATGATGGTCATGCCCTCTTGAGCTGCGTCGGAGGAAAAGGGACGTGAAAGTCTTCTAAGAATTTTGCCCATGTGTTTGATCCTGCATCGGTTGCCTGGATTAGGTTTCGACCAGACCTCTGGTCGGATTCGGAATACCTAGCAACTGCAACAGGAGGAATGAATAAGACGGAAAAGGGGTTTTATGGACACGCGATTAATTTTGGATGAGGCTGGGGAGTACAATGGAAGATTCGGCGGCATCTTGAGAATATCGCACTCGGTCATGCCGAGATCGCCCGGGGGAATGCTCTTGGAATTTTGAGTATAGGCTTCGGCTGCCTGCATCAGGCTCTGCATCTTATTCAAGAGAGTCAGTTCCGGGAGGCCCGGTCGTTTGCCAAGGAAGGGGCGGAGGCTTTTCGAACGCTGCTGGCCCTGGATGCACCCAAACCAGGACGATATTTGGCCCTTGCTCTGACGCTGGGCATTCTTGGTCAAAGGGAGGAGGCCTTTGAGGTCACGCGAAAGGCCGCGGGACTGCTTTCCTGTAAGCTTGAGGATCTCAGCGATCACTGCAGGGAACTGGAACGTCTTCTGGGTCTTGCTCAAACCGCGGGCTTTACTGAGAGCGCGGGATAACAAAGCGCTTATAGTTTCCTTCCTTGCAGATAGGAGCGGCTTTACCGAAGTAGGTTCCTTCGGATTGTAAACCCAGGGATTCCATAAGACGGATGACGGGTGTGTTTTCTGTCTGGACCTGAAGGATGAGTCTTTTAAGCTTAAAAGCATCCAGAAAGTAGGCGAAGACGTCCCGAGCCAACAGGCTTGCAATTCCCATGCGGCGCAGGGTGGGATCCCAGATGTGGACATGGACCAGAGCTTCTTCTTCGGGAACGAGACCATTGATCAAAACGTTGCCTGTGGGCCGGCCATCGACGTCCATGACAAGAGTGGACCAGGGTCCTTGCTGGCTGATGCTCGCGAAGAATTTTTCCGTTTGTGCCAGGACTTCCTCTTTCGTGCCGAAGGCCGTGACGTCGGTAAAGGCCAGAAGGTGAGCACTGGCGGGTCCAAACCAGTATTCGGCGACATGGACAGCATCGCTCGGCTTGGGGGCCCTAAGGATGAGGTGGTGACCTTGGATGGTTTTTTCCAGCAGGATCGTTGATTTATTTTCCATATTCATCCTCTGAGAACGATATTTCCTGGACCTTCTTACATTGTAAGTCAAATAGGCAAGATGGTCTATGGACCCCTTGCCGGGGCTTTGATATAAGCATGACGGCATAGGGGAGGGAATAGGTGAGAACGATTTATTCAGAATCGAGCCCATGAAGATAAGAACCGTCATAGCGCTTTCACTTGTTATTCTGGGGCTTTTGCTGCTGTTTCCGGAAAGGAATCGGTCACAAGGCAAGGCGTCGGAGCGCAGAATGAAACTCGATTCAAGCCGACACCAGGAATTGAATATAGCCACGATCAACGTTCACCGGGAGAGCCTTCCGATCACGTTCAACCAGTGGAACCAATGCCTCACCTACAGAACCGCAAAATCCTCGGAATGTTTGCAGGATCTGGCCCAGGACCTATCCCGAACGGTGGCAGCCGGACTTTCAGGTCCCGACTGGTCCAAGGAAGAATTGTCCCTCACCTCCCCACTGGTCGACCGCTTTGTGGATGACGGCGCTGTGAAATGCGCTGAGCCGAAAGAAAAGGTGCGGATCGCTTTGCAACTCAACCTGCTGCAATGTCCTCTTTAGATTCCTGAGGCTTTTTCATAAGCGTAAAAATCAAAAGCGACAGCAACCCACAGACACCGACAATCACAGTCATCGGTGCCGCCGAAGTCGCGTGCATTTTGGATAGAATAAAGGAAGCCAAAGACGCCGCCATCATCTGAAGCGTACCCAGCATAGCTGAAGCGCTGCCCGCATTCCGACCCTGACTGGCAAGCGCGCCCGCGGCCGCATTCGGGAATGTTGCCCCGAGCGTGGCCACGTAAAGAAAGAGCGGAATCATCACGGCCCACAAACCTGCGTTCGCAACTCCCGCAATCATCAGAAGCGTACCGGCAACGGCCACGATTCTTATGGCAACAGTCAGAATTTTTTCATAACTGAATGTTCGCAAGAGCCTTGCATTCAGCTGCGAAACAGCAATCAGACCCAAGGCGTTGGATCCGAACACCCACCCGAATTTATCCGCGGGTATTCCGAAGTATTCGATAAACACAAAAGGCGAACCTGTGATGTAAGCGAACATGCCGGCCTGGGCAATACTTCCGGAAAGTGTATAACGCAGAAATTCCCGATCGCGCAGGATGCGTCCGAAGGTGGAGAACGAACCCTTCATTTTATGTTCAGGATGAGCCCCGTGCGTTTCCGGAAGGAACATGCCAGCCCCAACGATCGCAAGACTGCTGAAGGCCACAAGGAACCAAAAGATCGAACGCCAGCCGAAGTTCAAGCTGAAGTATCCACCCAGAAGCGGAGCCAGGATCGGCGCAACGCCCATGATGAGCATGAGCAGCGAAAAGATACGCGCAGATTCCTGATGCTCGAACCTGTCGCGGACAATCGCACGCGGAATCACCATGCCCCCGCAAGCCCCCAGTGCCTGCATGAAACGAAGGGCAATGACCGCTTCAATGCTCTGGGCCATCGCACAGGCGACCGAGGCTAGCGCATAGATGGCAAGACCTATAAGCAAAGGCCCCTTGCGCCCATAACGATCTGCGAGGGGACCATAGAAGAGCTGGCCGAAGGAAAGACCCGCAAAATACGAGGCGAGGGATGTTTCCACTGAAGATAGGTTGGTTCCCAGCGTGCTTGCCATATTGGGAAAGGCCGGCAGATACATGTCGACCGATAAGGGGCCCAGGGCCGTCAGGGATCCCAGAATTAAAACCAGTCGACCGGCGTGCACGTGCGCGGCCTTTTCGGAAATGGAAGAGGTTTGAACTGTCACTGTGTGGGGCTCCCGATTTTCAGCGAATGGAATGCGGCGAAATGCGACATCACGACATATTTTAAGCTCAGGCCCGGCTTTTCCGTCCGAGGCTTGACGGCCTTGCCTGAACGCTGGCACCGTAGCGCAGGCTCTGAATTTCCAATGCCTGCAATAACCCAGCCAAGGTGTTATGTCATGCCCAAAGTTTTACTCGTCGAAGATGAAAACGCGATTGCCCAGACTTTGATTTACGCGCTTGAGAGCGAAGGTTTGACCACCGTTTGGAAAAGACTGGGGCAGGATGCTCTGAAAGAACTGGCGGCGGGTCATACCGATGTCATGATCCTTGATGTGGGGCTCCCTGATATCAACGGTTTCGACCTGTGCCGCGAGATCCGGCGACAATCGGAAGTGCCCATTCTCTTTCTGACAGCGCGGCATGGGGAGATTGATAAGGTGCTGGGACTGGAGCTGGGCGGTGATGATTATGTGACCAAACCTTTTAGTCCTCGGGAGATTGTGGCTCGTATCAAACGCATGCTGAAACGCGCCGGATCGAGCCCTTTTGAAAAAAAGAATATTTCCGTCCTCGAAGTGAATGTTGAACATGGAACGGCCACGTTTCATGGTGTCGCGTTAAAATTAACCCGTTATGAACTCCTTCTGCTCGGGGTGCTGCGCAGCCAGCCAGGGCGTATTTTCAGTCGCGCGGTGCTGATGGATGCGATCTGGACGGATGCTTTAGATACTGATGATCGCACGGTGGATACGCATATCAAGACACTGCGTGCGAAGCTGCGGGCGGTGAAGGCGGATTCTGAAGTGATTCAGACTCATCGTGGGCTTGGCTATAGCCTGCAGCTGGAGTCTTGAATGCGGTTGGGATTTGGAATTTTTCTGGGTTACTTTTTGATAGCGATCCTAGCCGGGTATTTCGTGCTGAATGTTTTCGTGGACGAGATCAAGCCGAGCGCGCGGCAGTCGATGGAGGATAGCCTTGTCGATGCGGCCAATCTTCTGGCTGAGCTGGCGGTGGATGATATGGTGGAGAATCGGCTGGCAGCCGGAGATTTTTCAAAGCGTGTGGCCGCGTATCAGGCGCGGCAGCTGGATGCTTCGATCTGGGGTTTTTCTCGGAAAAGACCCGGTTTTCGTATCTATATCACGGATGCGAAGGGGATTGTGCAGTATGATTCCGCGCATGAGGATCTTGGGCGGGACTATTCGCAGTGGAATGATGTTTATCTGACTTTGAAAGGACAGTACGGAGTCCGGAGCAGTCCTGCCAAAGCTCTGGGTGAGTCGGGATCCACGATCATGCATGTGGCGGCGCCTATTAAGTTGGATAACAAGGTTATTGGTGTTTTGACGATAGCCAAGTCGAATCTTGCGGTTGAGCCTTTTATTCAGCGCACGCAGAGGAAGATTGAAACGGCTGGCTATTGGCTGCTTGGGGCTTCGCTTTTGATTGGTGTCCTTATCAGTTTGTGGCTGTCGGCTTCACTTCAAAAGCTGGTGGCTTACGCGGAGGCAGTGACGCGGGGTGAGAGAGTGGTTCTGCCTGCGCTGTCTTTGACGGAAATCAAAAGGCTGGGGCTGTCGCTGCAGTCCATGCGGGAACGGCTGGAGGGGAAGCGGTATATTGAAGAGTATACGATGACCTTGACCCATGAGATGAAGAGCCCTCTGACTGCTATACAGGCTGCATCAGAACTTTTGCAGGAGCCTATGCCGGAGGAGCAAAAGCAGAAGTTTTTGAGCTCGATTTCGGATCAGGCGCGGAGGCTTCATGTTTTGATTGAGAAGATGCTGCAGCAGGCGTCTTTGGAGACTCGGCAAACGTTGGAGAACGCAGAGCGGGTCAACCTTTCTGCAGTTATTAAAAGAGCGCTGGATGGGTTTGGGCCCAAGCTTGAGAAAAAACTGCTGAAACTTCATGTATCCATACCGGATCAAGCGATGGTGCAGGGTGATCCCTTTCTGCTTGAGCAGGTGATGCTCAACCTTATCGAAAATGCAGCGGATTTCAGCCCGCGGGGTGGGGCTTTAGGGCTGACGCTGGAGCGTAAGGATCAAGTCTGGTCCGTTTGTCTTCGGGATCATGGTTCTGGCATCCCGGACTATGCAATGGGACGGGTTTTTGAGCGTTATTATTCCCTTCCTAGGCCGGAAGGCGGTGCGAAGAGTACGGGCCTTGGTCTTACTTTTGTTAAGAAGGTCATGGACCTGCATGGGGGACGGGTGACCCTGGATAATCATCCCGAGGGAGGGGCTGAGGCCCGTCTGGATATTCCTGCCAGTCTTTGACTTCACATTCGCTTCACATGGACTTCAGGTTCTGTCCATATTCCCAGTTTACTGTTCCGTTCAGGTTCGCTTCATTGGGGGGCGAATCTTTACGGAGGTACTGTCATGCCCTGGAAAGGGATTCTTAAGTTTTTCGTCATTGGATTTTTGGGTTTGATGCTGTCGATTGCTTTGGTTCTTGTGCGGGAGACGGTTTCCGAGCGGAGTCAGAGGCGGGAGCAGGTTTATAGCGATATGGCTTTGACCACTGCGGGGAGTCAGGTGGTGGCGGGGCCTTTTCTGGTGCTGCCTTATGAGGTGACGACATCGAAGCAGGAGTCGAGTACGCATAGCGAGATTATTTTGCCGCGTGATCTTGTGATGAGTGGGCGCTTGCAGACAGAGAAGAGATACAGAAGCCTTTATGAGATTTTGCTTTATGGGACTCAGGTGAAACTGGAGGGGAGTTTTGAGTTCGCTGAGCCTCGGAATATTTCGGTGCCTCAGGGGTCGACTTTGCGTTGGCTGGAGCCCTATCTGGTGGTGATGGTGCAGGATAATCGGGGGTTGACGCGGATTCCGGTGGTGAGTTGGGCTGGGAAGAATTTTGAGGTGAAGCCTGGGAATGGTGGGTTGAGCTTTGGGATTGATGGGGGGTTTCATTCCGATTTACCAACTGAAATTGTGAAAGGTGGGACGTTCGCCTTTGCGGTGGATTTGAGTTTACAGGGCATGCAGACTTTCAGCTGGGTGCCTGTGGGAGAGAAAACTCGCGTGAAGTTGGAAGCTGATTGGCCGCATCCTAGTTTTCAGGGAAGGGCTTTGCCGCGGGAGCATGAGATTACGAAGTCGGGGTTTGAGGCCGTTTGGGAGTCGACGCAATTTTCTTCGAATATTGCGCAGCTGATCCAAGGCAGTGGAGCGGGGACTGGACTTCAAAATCAGGGGGTTGGGGTGCGTCTTGTGCAGCCTGTGGATGTGTATCTCCAGGCGGAGCGTTCGGTGAAGTATGGGTTTTTGTTTATTGCGGTAACGTTTGGGGCTTTTCTTTTGTTTGAGAATTTGAAGCGGCTGTCGATTCATCCTGTGCAGTATGGGCTCGTGGGTTTGGCTTTGGTGTTGTTTTATGTTTTGCTGCTTGCGCTGTCGGAGCATATTGCGTTTGTTTGGGCTTATGTGGTTGCGGGTTTGGCTTCGATGGGATTGCTTGGTTTTTATGTTCGGTATGTGGTGCAGTCGTGGAAGAATACCGTGATGTTTACCGGGGTTCTTGGGATTTTGTATGCTGTAGTCTATGGGATATTGATGTCTGAGGATTATGCGTTGCTTTATGGGGCTTGTTTGCTTTTTGTCCTGCTGGCGACGGCGATGGTCGCGACGCGGCGGGTGAAGTGAACCTCTCAAGGCCAATTTTGACAGAAACAGAAAAAGCGCCCTCGGCGCTTGATCCATTTCTGGGGGCATCGCTGTGTCGGGTGATACCTCGATCTTTTCGTGCAGAATATTGGCCGCTCCACCTCAAGGCCCGCAAACTGAGGCTGATACTGAACTCACTGACCTCGCTTGCTTCTCGCAAAATGCAGGCGAGATATCGGTTAATGGAGGGCTATGGTCTGGATCAGCCGCGAAAGACATCGCGCACTTTCCAGTCTTTTCCCTGCCCAAACGACAAGTTGTAATTCAAGAAGCTTGGCTGGAAGTTCGTGCTGGCGAGGACACGCCCGGCAATTCATCCCGAATTAAGTTGAACCCCTCACAATAGCGGATTTTTCAGGTTCTCGCCGAAGGGTTTTTCGCCTGCGGAGCAGGCTCAACATAAATCCATGGGACCGCGCAGCGGGCCTGCATCCGCAGAGATCTCTTCATCTCATGCAGGCTCATGAAAGACAGCGCTTCAGTCAAGGAATCTTGAACTATCATTGGCTGGATTTTTGCTACGAATCTTCTTGGAACGTCGTCTGAGTTCACAATCATGTTGCAAAAGATAGGAGTTTTATCCATGCTTAAGTTATGCGTATTTTCATGTGCAATGATGGCTGCGGGCCTGAGTTCGCTGGCCTTCCGTGCATCTGCGCAACCGGTGCCCCTGGACGATCTCAAAGTCGTTCATGAAACTGCTGACGCTAAAAAAGATGCTCAAAAGCCCGATACTCAAAACCCCGATGCTCAAAAGCCCGATGATCCAAAGCCCGATGAACCTGATCGTTATTACGGTGGTTACTACGGCGGCTATGGCTACGGTAGTTACCACGGTGCCTACTACGGATGGTATGGTTAAGGAACTCGATTGAGTTCCCTCAAGTTTGGACAAAAAAATACTCATTTCCACAAAATAAATAGACCTTCCAAGAACCTGGCCTAAAGTGAGATTACGACAAAACACTTGGTGGCTGGCATGGAAGGTCTACTCACAGTACTTCTAAACCTAATCGCTCCC
>NZ_DASTAT010000043.1 GCF_035712445.1 Oligoflexus sp.
TGACCGCTTCAGATTTGAACTCGGGGGAAAAGGTGCGACGCTTACTTTTTGATTTGGCAGACTTTTCTGGCTTCAAAGTTAGACTCCCTATATTCATGGATTCATCTTAACAGATGGCTCCACGGAATCCGGGTAACTTCACACTTCAGTTACCTGATTCAGAGTGATCCGGATATTGTGTACGAAATACTTAACAGAATAAGGTATCCCGATCACTGATCGACTTGTGAGAATGAGTAACCTTAAGACAGATTATTCTCTAGAATCGGATAAAGTAACATTTGACCATGAATTATTCCCATAATGCCGCTACGGTTGACGGAGTTGAATATCGAGTCTTAGGTTGTCACTTTGATCAGGATATGCAGAACTCTGGCCTGTTCATGGAAATATTGCTGGAGAGTAATGACAAGGTGCCTTCTCACCTTTATCCTTTTGGGGCAGGCTTTCTGTTCAACATTGCCGTGCCGCCTGTCAATTTGAAAGTGAATCAAAATTTGATTGTCATTGAATTCGACGATCCAGACAGAGATAGCTGTGTGACAGTATATACGGGCGAGCATGATGGGTTGCTAAACGTCCGAGCGTCTCTTGGGAAAGAAGGTGACGTATGGAAACTGCAAATGTCAGGAGAAATTGACCTCTTTGATGAGAGGAAAGCATTATTCATTTCATGCGATGCCAAATGCTTTCATGGATTATCATTCGAGAGTTTACCTTTGTGGTAGCGAAAGAATGAAATGATATTTGAATATGCCGTCGAGATCCTGACTTACGAATGCCTGAAGGGAATGGCTAACCATGAAGTTAACAGTAAAGGAAAAATGGCCTTGTCGAGTATGTGGACTTGATATGGGCGTAGATGCTTGGGAGGTGACGAAAAGGACGACTTTAGTCGTGAAGTTGTTCAGCGTTATCGAGAGAGTGGATGAACAATAGCTGCCCATGGGTTCTTCCATCGTCAAAGCATGATGGATGGAATCTTTACGAGCAATTAAGCCAAATCCCGGAAAAGTGGCTTTAGAAAGAAAATTCGGGTTCTTCAAGGAATCTGCCTGGGCTAGTCTTTCCCGTAATGCCGCGCCGATAGCCCGGCATGTGGTTGCAGAGCTCAGTTGGCGGCCGGAGCAGCGACTTTCTTAGCGCAATAGTCACGAAGCACCTTGGACTTTGCATCAATCGGGCAGCGTTCGGATGAGCGAAAACTGGGCATCGATTGATGTTCCAGTCAGTTTGAGTTCTTGCAGGCTCTCCAGATCCTTCAGCGGTGAAAGATCGGTGACCGGGTTGTTTATCAACTTCTTGAGGCGCTCTTTCTAATCTTTGAGCCGTGCATTCTCGCTAATGGCGTCCACTCGTGCTTCCGCGGAGGCTTGGTCTTGGCTATCGCGGGCTTGGCTTTGCCACCTGGAAAGGTAGCCGACTCAAGCTCTTCAGCAACATGGCTCACACTCACTTCAGGTTTTAGTGACATTTTCACGGTGTTTGCTTTAAACTCTTCGCTGTATGACCTGGGATCCTTCTTCTTGCCCATACTGTCCTCCCTGATACTTGGTTAGGTTATCAGAGTGTCCTGTAAGATGAGACCACTTCAAAGTACTATAGAGGCCCAGTTTATGAAAGGAAACGAGCGGCATGGAATACCTGGTTTGGGACTTTCCAAAGGAAATCTTTAAGATTGGGAATTGGGGCCCACGCTGGTACGGTTTGATGTTTGCGTTGGGCTTTCTAGTTGGATATTCAATCATCCAGCGCATTTTTAAAGAGGAGGGTCGCAAGGAGCAAGACTTATCCTCACTGCTTTACCATATCATGATAGGAACAATAGTCGGAGCTCGTTTAGGTCATTGTCTGTTCTATGCCCCGGAACAGTATCTTAAACGTCCAATTGAAATCCTTTTCATTTGGGAAGGTGGACTTGCGAGCCATGGCGGTGCGATTGGAGTACTCATCGCAGTGTGGTTATTCAAGCGCAAGCATAGGGACTACGAATACATCTGGCTCGCAGATCGTCTTTCCATATCAGTTGCGTTTGCAGCGGCATGCATCAGAATTGGCAACTTCTTCAACTCTGAAATTTTGGGCAGGCCAAGTACACTGCCTTGGGCCATTATTTTTGCTCAGAATGGTGACAATATCCCAAGGCATCCCGCGATGCTCTATGAAGCACTCAGCTATCTCACACTTTCGATTGTCCTCTACGCTCTTTACAAAAAAACGCGAGCCCAACCTGAAGGTCGCATGATTGGCCTGATGTTTGTTTGGATATTCTCCAGCAGATTCCTACTGGAGTATGTTAAGGAAAATCAAGTTGCATTCGAGACCAGCATGCCTATCAACATGGGGCAGATTCTAAGTTTGCCATTTATCGTGCTGGGAGTGTTGGCATTTTCTGGCAAACTTACAAGGTGGATGCCGGGCTAAGCCATTCCTTCTTCCCTTAGCCTAAAATCTCAATCAGCGTATCATCCTTGATCACCAGCCGCTTACGCTCCGGAACCGCATGAATGGATTCCGCGTGCTTGGCGGCCAGCTGTCCACAGGCGCCGGAGACATCCAGGCCTTTGGAATAGCGCACGGGCGCGGGGATCGAACGATCCGCGAGGTGTTTTTGGAAGCTGCGGATGTCCTCATCGGAAGGTCGATCGTAAGGTAGACCAGGGTGCGCGTTGAATGGGATAAGATTCACCTTGGTGCGGAGACCATGAAGGTATTTTACAAGCTCCTTCGCCTCGCGCAGACCGCAGTTCTTGTCCTTGATCATGATATATTCAATCGTAATCTTGCGACCTGTGGTCTTCTGATAATAAAGCAGGGCCTCTTTCAAACGCTCCAGCTTATACCGACGGTTGATCGGCATCAGCTCGGTCCGCAGATCATCGCGTGAGGCATGCAGCGAAAGCGCAAGCGAGGCCCGCGTATCCACCGCGAGCTTTTCAATCTCAGGCGCCAGCCCCGAGGTGGAAAGCGTGACATGACGCGCGGATAGGAAGAAGCCATCTTCCGCCATCATCACATTCGCGGCGCTCACGGTATTTTCGTAATTATCCAGCGGCTCGCCCATGCCCATGAAAACGACATGCGTCACGCGCAGACCTTCTGGTTTCAGGATTTCATTCGCCAAATAAAGCTGGCTTAAAATCTCGCCGCGCTCCAGATGCCGCACAAATCCGAGTTTGCCCGTCTGACAGAAATCACAGGCGAGCTTGCAACCCACCTGGCTCGACACGCAAAGACTCGTGCGGTTCTCATAACGCAGAATCACCGATTCAATCGTGTGACCTTTGTGACTTTTCAGCAGCAGCTTGGTCGATCCGTCCACCGAATCGAGCTTGCTGATAACTTCCGGCATATGCCAGTCGAGTTCTGTAAAAAGCTTCTGCCGCATATCCTTGCCGAGATTGCTCATTTGCTCGGGATCGCGCACACCGGCCTTATAAATCCAGTGAGCAATCTGGTCCGCGCGAAAAGATTGCATACCCCAATCCTTCAGGAGTTGGCGGTATTCAAGGCGGGAAAAATTAAGAAAATGCGGCTTCTGCATGGGGACCCCTTGGTCGGTAAAATCGCGCTAAGATACAGAAAATACCGGGAAAAAGTCAATTACCAAACGGTTTTCCCGGTCGAAACGGTAGGTTAAGGGCGACGCAAAGGCTATGCATGAGCTTGTTTATGCTTGAATCGTATCCCCGCTGGGGCGACAATCCAGGGGAACTGCGAGCTTTTTGAGAGGAGCGCAAGCATGAAGATGGGTTTTCTGATTGATATGGACGGCGTCGTTTACCGGGGAACCCAGATCATTCCCGGCGCTGTGGAATTTATCGAGCGTCTGCATGAGCTTAAGGTGCCCTTTATGTTCCTGACCAACAACAGTCAGAGAACGCCCATGGATATCGCCACCCGTCTTCAGCGCATGGGTTTTCGCGTGACGCAGGAGCACATCTTCACCAGCGCCCAGGCCACAGCCAATTACCTGGCCGGTCACAAGCCGGGCGGCACCGCTTATGTCATCGGCGAAGGCGGACTCTTGAATGCCCTGGATCGCGTGGGCATTGCCATCGTCGATTCCAAACCTGATTTCGTTGTGATCGGTGAAGGCCGCACCATTACTCTGGAAACCGTGGAAAAGGCCGTGCACCTTGTTCTGCAGGGCGCAAAACTCATCGCCACCAACCTCGATGCCAACTGTCCGACTCAGGATGGTGGTCTGCGTCCTGGCTGTGGCGCCTATGTGAAGATGATTGAAGAGGCTACCGGCTTCCGCGCCTTCAGTCCTGGCAAACCGAGCCCGGTCATCTTCCGCGCCGCTCGTAAAAGACTCGGACTGCAGACGGGCGAAACCATCATGGTCGGTGATACCATGGAAACCGATATCCTCGGTGGTGTGCAGCTTGGTTTCAGGACTGTGCTCGTCCTCTCGGGCGGAACGCATGAGGATCACCTGCACCGCTTTGCGTATGCACCGGATGTGATCGTGAAATCGGTGGATGCGATGACTGTGGATTTCATTCAGCAGCAGCGGGAAATCCTGGCGTCGATGGCCGGACTTGAAGCCCGGATTGGCCAGTATCCCGCAGGCTGAAGCAAATGATCAGGCCAGGTCCCCGAGGATGGGGGCCTTGATCTTGAGAGCATGAAGAATGTCCGTGACACCCACCTTTTTCAAGCCATCCAGCATGGTTTTTGCGGACGCTTCATAATCGAGAGTGTCGGGCAGACCTTTGAACGTATGAACATAGCGGGCTTCCTGGCCTTCATAGTCAAGGACCAGAGCCCGGGCGATGGTCTCGCCTTTTTTCACATCCGGGAAAAAGAAAGCACCAAAAGGCATCGTGCAGTCGCCACCCAGCTTTTCCAGAATCATTCGTTCCATCGTTGCACAGGCGTAAGTCGTGGCATCGCTCAGCGCCGCCAGATCCTTGGTGAAAGGGCTATCGGCCGGCGTTTCGATGGTCAGAGCGCCTTGCGCAGCGCAGGGCACATACCATTCATCAGCCAGAAGACGATGCGGCAGATGATCGAGGCTCAGGCGTTCGAGGGAAGCACCTGCCAGAATCAAACCATCCCAATCACCCTCATTCAGCTTGCGAATGCGTGTGTCCACATTCCCGCGCACAGGCACGAGGTTGATCTGCGGACCAAGACCCTTCAGCAGCGACTGACGCCGAAGACTCGCCGTGGCGATGGTCATGGGGCCCATATTTTTCAGGTCGGCCTTGCTCAGGAACTTTTGTTCCGGCACCTTGAGGCGCGCCAGCGATTTGGGATTGAAGATCAAGGCATCCTGCGGGATGTGCCGGGGCAGGATCGCCGCCAGCTGAAATCCAGCGGGAATACGTGCAGGCAGATCCTTGAGGCTGTGAACCGCGATATCCGCCGTCCCGCCCTTCATCGCCTCTTCCAGTTCGCGTACGAAAAGACCCTTGCCGCCGATCTCGTGCAGAAAGCGGTCCTGCACACGGTCACCCGTGGTCTTGATGATATTGAGTTCGGTGTTGAGACCGCGGGCCTGCAGAAGGCTCGATACGTGATTGGCTTGCCAAAGGGCCAGCTGACTGCCGCGGGTTGCTATACGAACTTTACGAGTTTGATTCATGAGTTTTTGTCCAATGGAAAAAGACTTTTCAGGGCTTCCGCCATGCTTTCCGGTGTGTAACCGACAGGCGGATTATGCACCAAACGGGCGACGTCGCCATTGATTTTATTCACGACGGATTTCATCATGGCCTCGGCGGCCTTGATCTGGTTTTCATCGAGACTATTCAAAGGCGAGCGGCCAAATGATTTTTGGAATTCCTGGTTCACCAAAGCTTCCAGGTATTCGCGGAAGCTGCCGAGCGCAGGCTTCAGATTGATGTTGCTGAGCCACTTGTCGAAGCCTTCGGCATTCTCGACGATGATCTTCTTGCCTTTTTCCGCTGCCTTGCGCCGCTCCTCGAAATTCTCGCCGACCACCTGCTTCAGGTCGTCGATGTCGAAGAGGTAGACGTCCTCCAGCTCGGCGCAGGCCTTATCTATATCGCGCGGCAGGGCTATATCAATCAGGAAGACAGGCTTATTGCGAGCACTCTGCGATCTTTGGATGCGCGGCTTATCCAGGACGATTTCATTCGCGGACGTGCAGCTGATCACGACATCGGAGAGCGTGAGGACTTCGTTGAGCTCCTCCCACGGATAGGCGATGCCAATGCCAACCTTTTCGACCAGCGTTTCCGCGCGAGCCAGCGTGCGGTTACAGACGAAAAGTTCTTTCGGGTTATATTTCAAAAGATATTTGGCCGCGACTTCCGCCATCTCGCCCGCGCCGATGACCAGCACGCGGCAGTCGGCGATGTCACCGTACACGCGGTTGGCCAGATCAATGGCCGCATGACTGATCGAGACGGGCTTTTTGCCGATATCGGTGCTGCTGCGAACTTTTTTCGAAGAGGAGAACGCCTCCTGAGTCAGGCGTTTCAGAATGGGACCGAGGGTTCCGCTTTCCTGCGCGAACTGCGCCGCGTTCTTGAACTGGCCTGTGATCTGGGTTTCCCCGAGGACCAGGGAATCGAGTCCGGACGCTACAGAAAAAGCATGGCGCGCGGCATCTTTATGCAGATAATGATAGCTGCGGTGTTTGATTTCCTCGTCGAGTTCCTGTTTGGGATTCGGACAAAACCGCTGCAAATCAATAAAGACTTCGCGCAGATGATGCGAAGTCAGCTCGGAGCGGTCCATGACACCATAGACCTCGAGCCGATTGCAGGTGGAGAGGACCATGACTTCACGTAAACCATGCTTTTTTATGACCTGGGGCAAGGAGACATCAATCTCCTCCCGGCTCAAAAAGAGCGTTTCACGGAAATCCAAACCCGCGGACTCGTGGTTGGTGCCAACGCAAAATAGTATGGGAACCTTCTCAGCCAAACACGCTACTCCAGTTATTGATGCCGAACAAGCCGATGGCCAACAGGACGAAACCAAGGATCGTCATCCACGCCAGTCGTTTGGCAGAAAGATTGAAAAAATTACGACTCAGAAGGGTCGCAAGATACCAGAGCCACACGAGGAAGGCCCACAGCACTTTGCCCAGAAGAGTCATGCGGTCACCAGTGAAGTAGAATTGGGAATAGATGGATCCCATGATCAGACCGCAGGTGAGGAAGATGAAGCCGAGCCAGATGGAAAGAATCAGAGCCTGATTCAATTTGCTGATGGAAACCTGAGTATGCTGCAGGCGATTGAGCTGTTTCTTTTTCAAAGCCCGCTGCTGAACCAGATAAAAGACCGCGATGACGAAGGCGATGATGGCGAAGGCCTCGCCGACGACGCTGACCAGGATGTGCGTGGACATCAGAAGGCCCGTGCTTTCCTCGACCGTTTCCCCATGCGGGGCCACGAAGAAAAACTGAACCAGCATGATCAGAGTGGACAGGGGCGCGACGATGGAGCCGGTGATGCGCAGGCCGAAGAAGAGCTGCGCGCAGATCGTAAGCCATGCCGTGGTCGTGATCAGCACAAAGCTGCTGGTCACATGCTGCAGATTGTAAAGGAAAGCGTTGACCGTATTGTACGTCATCAAAAGTGCAGCCAGCACAAAAAGAGCGTAGGCGGCGCGATGAATTTTTTCCTGGGTGCTGGATTTCGAAAAGCTGTGCAGATAAAGCCCTGAAGAGCCTGCGAATGCAATCAGGGCTGATATGACACCCAAATGATAGAAATTCAAGTGAAGCCCCCTCGGACTGGATGGATCGAAGCCAGGGCATTTATGACACAAAAGGAAGCCCAAGCTCAAGACAGGATTCGCCATCTCAGACCCAGTGTATCACGGCAGACCGGATATTTTTTGCCGTACTGCAATCAGTCCTTTTGGTGTCTTTTCCAAAAGCCGTGCTTCCTGGAGCGGCTTTGCGGTCTTGCGCGAGTTTCTGTCTTTCCTGGGTGAACCTTTATTTTAAGGAAAATAAACCGATAGCTCCTTAAGACAACGCGAGGATTTTTCTCTTTGATGCGCGAAGGCAAAGCGAACATGGCGCTTCAGTTGGGCTTGCGGCTCTGGCCGGCGAGCCTCGCTTGGATCATTGGCCTTGGGGTCCTGTCCTGCAGCGTTCAGCCCATGGGATTTGAAGAAAACGTCCTTGCAGCCCTGGATCGTGCGGTCCTTGCGATTGAAGAAGCGGGTGATGACAGCAATGCGGCCTTCGCGGACGGATGGATCCAGGAGCATCAGCTGGCTTTTACGCTTTCCATGCAAACAGCGCAGGATGAGCTGCAGCGCCTGATCCGCAAGGATGCCGAGGGCAGCTCCAGCAACTGCAGTTTTCCCGGCGAAAAAACCTCTGAGTCTGATGGCTGCGAACTCATCCGAAAGGCCCAGGTTCATTTGAATGATATGCGGGAATCAGGCCACGAGCTTTTCCAGCAGCTCAACTGGGGAAACCTGCGGCAGGCCGGACGTGCGATGGCCCAGAGTGATGCGGCGGCGGCTGATGCGCGGCGCAATATCTATCGGGCGCAGGATTTTTATGTGCAGCGCATGCAGGCCGACATCGTGCGCAGTTCCGAGAGCATTCTGCATCTGGCCATCGTCATCATCATCAGCCTTTTGGGGCTGATCGTTTCGGGGCTCTATTTCATCCTGCAAAACCGGCGTCAGCAGCAGCAGCTCCTGGAACGCGATGCCATGAATCGCGACTATACCCGCAAACTGGAAAAGATCGGCCGCGAGGTCCGGCGTCTCCGGGATCTGGGTTCAGCCATTGATGCGACGGCTGGCGTCCTGATCTTCAACGAGCAGCATAAGGTCATTTCCATCAATGAAGGCTTTCGTCAGCTGCGGGGCCTTGCCGGGGTGAACGTGCAAGGTCGCAGCATCATCAGCGTGATGGGGCTTGATGATGCTGACTTCGTGGAAAGCATCATCGCTTCGATCGCGGCTAAAAAAATCTGGCGAGGTGAAGTTCCCGGCCATCGCGAGGATGGTTCGGTGATTTGGATGTATGTCCTCTTCTATCCTGAACTGGATGATCTGGAGGATTTTGAAGGATCATTGGCCCTGGTCCTTGATATCACCGAAAGCAAAAAGGCCCAGCTGATTCTGGAAGGCACGCGTCATCTGACAGCGCTTGGGGAAATGGCGGGCGGCATTGCGCATGAAATCAATAATCCCCTGTCGGTCATCACAGGGCGCGTGTCCATTCTTCTTAAGAAGCTTCAGTCCCAGAGCCTCGACCCCCAATTCCTGCAGAGTGGATTGGAACAGGTGCAGCGCACAGTCAGCCGCATCGCACGCATTGTGGATTCGATGCGGCGACTGTCCCGCGCGGATGCCAGTGTCGAGGAAGCGCGGCCCGAGAAGCTGGAAGCCGTCCTGCGGGAAACGATGGAATTCACCGAGGATAAGCTGAAGCGCTACGACATCACCCTCAGCATACATGATGCCCTGTCCTTGAGTGAGGCGACAGTCATGCTGCAGGGCTTTGGCGTTTCACAGATTCTGATCAATCTGATCGGAAACGCCGCGGATGCGATCGAAGGCCGGCAGGGTTCAGAACGCTGGATTCGCCTGGAATTGGAACGGTCAGCTGAAGGTGCGGTGCTGATCAAGGTGGTGGATCCTGGGCTCGGTATTCCCAAGGCGATCCAGAGCAAGGTCATGGAACCTTTTTTCACAACCAAGCCGCCGGGCAAGGGGACGGGCTTGGGACTGAGTCTTTCCCAAAGGATAGCCGAGGAACATGGAGGCCGCCTGTACCTGGATGCAGAGGCGGCCCATACCACTTTTGTCTTGGAACTGCCGGCGCTGAAGAGAGAGCAGGAAGTGGCTTAGATCGGCACTTCCCGATAGTTCTCGATGATCTCTTTGAAAGTCGCGAGATACTTCGAACCGCCTTCGCCGTCGATCACGCGATGATCGAAGGTCAGACTCACCATCATCATCGGCCGGATGGCAATCATATCGTCGATCACGACCGGACGTTTCACGATGGCTCCGATGCCGAGCATCGCGACCTGCGGTTGATTGATGATGGGATTGCTCGTGATACTGCCCCAGCCACCGGGATTGGTGATCGAGAAGGTTCCACCCTGCACATCATCAGGCTTCAGTTTCTTATTCCGCGCCCGCATCACGAGATCATTCAAACGACGGGCGACGCCGGCAAGGCTCAGATCACCGGCCTGTTTGATGACAGGAACGATCAGGCCATTGTCCAGAGCCACCGCGCAGCCGATGTTGATATCCTTCTTCCAAAGGATGTCGTAGCCATCCACCGAGGTGTTGACGATGGGATGCTTTTTGATCGCCTGAACAGCGGCATGGATGAAGAAAGGCGTAAACGTGAGTTTGAAGCCTTCGCGCTTTTGGAATTCCGCGCCATGCTTTTCACGCAGTTTGACGATCTGATGCAGATCCATTTCGAAGACGGTCGTGACGTGCGGAGACACCCGAACCGATTCCACCATATGATCGGCAATCAGCTGGCGCATGCGAGTCATGGGCTCCCGACGCACGGGTACGCCTTCCAAAAGCTCCTGACCATCCACCGAACTCAGCTTGAGCTGGGTGTGAGGCGTTGCCATGGGAAGGGGGGCGGGTGCCGGCGCCTGGGCCACCGTCACGGGTTTGCCGAGGACCTGCGGCGTATCCTGCTCAAAGTCGAGCAGATCCTTCTTGGTGATGCGGCCGTGCATGCCGCTGCCACGCACCTGATTCAAATCAATGCCACGTTCCTGGGCCATTTTTCGCACCAGCGGCGAACTGCGCAGAGGCGAATCATCGTGCTGATCGTCGGCTTCTGCGGTGTTCACAGGCTGCTTGTCCCGAGGAATGGGGGGTGTGGCGCTCGCGGAAGACGACGGGGCTGCGGGCAGTTCCGTGCTGACCGTGGCACCGGCTTCACTGGAAATGATGGCCAAAGCCTGATCGACTTTCACCACGCTGCCGACCGGCACCAGGACTTTCACAAGTATGCCGGATGCGGGCGCGGGAATTTCTGTGTCGACCTTGTCGGTTGAGACTTCAAGAAGCGGGCTGTCCTTGGTAACGGCTTCGCCTTCTTTGATCAACCAATTGGTCAAGGTCGCTTCATGCACGCCCTCACCCATCAAGGGCATTAAAACCTCTGTGACCTTCGCCATCGTGAACTCCGTTGATGTCTGATATCTCTAATCTGCCCCGGGTGCGGAACACCCGCCCTTCAACTTAACCTGACTTTCAAATTAACCCGTCCTTCAACTCGAACCGTCATCCACTTACATGTGGATCGCGCCGCCGGTGCCGACATGTGCGGCTTCCACGATGGTTTCCGAAATCGTGGGATGCGGATGGATCGTGTGGGCGATTTCATCCAGCGTGGTTTCCAGAACCTTGCCCAAGGCAAATTCGGAAATCATCTCGGTCGCGGTGTTGCCGACTATGTGAACACCGAGGATTTCCTTGTATTTCGGCTCATAAATGATCTTGACGAAGCCCGTGGTCGCGTCCTCGATCTTGGCCTTGGCCATCGGCGCGAAGGGGAACTTCGCGATCTTGTATTCACGTTTTTCCGCTTTGCATTTTTCTTCCGTCAGACCAATGCTCGCGATTTCCGGATAGGTGTAAATCGCAGCCGGGTTCGCCGCATAGTTGATGACGGGAGGCTTATGGCCCGCGATCACTTCCACCGCATGATAGGCTTCCGCCGACGCTGTGTGCGCGAGGGCCGGGGTGGGAATGATGTCGCCGATCGCAAAGATGTTCGGGACCGAGGTTTTGTAATGCTCATCGACTTTGATGAAGCCGCCTTTTTCGGTGGTCAGGCCCACTTTGTTCAGGCCGATGTCATCGGTCACGGGTTCGCGGCCGATCGAGAGCAGAACCTTATCAAAGAAGCGGTCGGGCTTGCCTTCCACAGAAAGCTTCACCTGCTTGCCCTCATCGACGACTCCGGTCAGCTTGCTGCCGTTTTCGATGGTGATGTTCTGCTTTTTCAGCGAGCGTTCCAATTCTTTCACGCACTCCGCATCTTCGGTGGGAAGAATTTGCGGTGCCAGCTCGATGATGGTGACCTGCGAGCCCATGCGGCCGAAGAGCGAGGCGAATTCCGTCCCGACGACACCGCCGCCCACGACGGCCATGGTTTTCGGAATATGGTCGATGAAGAGGATGTGATCGGAGTTCTGAATATTTTTGCCGTTGGACTTCGCGAAGGGCAGCTCGCGCACGCGCGAACCTGTCGCCAGAAGCACAAATTTCGTTTGAATGGTCGTGACTTTGCCGGCCTTATCGGTGATGCTGACCGAGGTCTTGCTTTCCAGGCGGCCGTGGCCCTCGTAGGTGTCGATCTTGTTTTTCTTCATCAGAAAACGCAGGCCTTTGCGCTGCTGATCGACGATCTTTTCTTTGCGCTCCATGATTTTGGCCCAGTTGAAACTCACCGGGCCGGTGCTGAAACCCTGATCTTCAAGATGCTGGAGTTTGTCCCAGGTTTTTGCGGAATGCAGCAAAGCTTTCGTTGGGATGCAGCCCCAGTTCAGACAGGTGCCGCCGAGGTTTTCCGACTTCTCAACCAGCGCCACTTTCAGCCCTAATTGCGCGGCCTTCAGGGCACCAACTTCGCCACCGGGACCGGAACCAATCACCACCAGATCATAGGATGCTGTCATATTTTTCTCCTGCGAGGGGTCACCCCGGCCAACCCCAATCAAGGGCAAGGCCTCCGTAATCACAGAAAGAGGCAACCCTGAGGGCCATGGGGTCGGAACCGTGGGAATCTGCTCGACGGCAAGGCCGAGGCTCAATTTATAACGGGGAAACTTACACTATTAAATGGTGAACCTTAAAGAGAATATTTGGTATAGTTAAAGTTGGGCGGACCTTTCGTCCGACAAGACTTATAGGGAAAATAGGGCCGTCAAGGTCCACACAAGGAGGTCCTATGGGCAAAGTCCTTGAGTTCAAAACCCCGGAACAACGTCGTGAAGAAACAGTCACTTACAAGCTTGTGAAGATGGCTGACGAGATCGATCAGGTCCTGATGCGTCACCTCACCGATGACGACATCGATCCCCGCGAATTGGTTGGGGTTTTGTCCCACAGACTGGGTACCCTGATGAACCGACTGGAAGAAAAAGACGAGCTTTGGCACGTCTGCCAAAAGGTTATGAAAAGACAGGCTCAGATCGACTGAGTCTCTGCTTCATCCATCCATGCGAACAGATCGGCCCGAACCTCTTCCAGGCCGGTTTGTTTCATACTCGAAACTCCGACGATCTTTCTGACTTCAATTCCCTTGGCCTGCAGTTCCTTGGTGAGCTTCTGCGCACGCGTCTGCAAGGCCTGACGCGAGATTTTATCGGTTTTCGTCAGAAGAACGTAGAGTGGCAGCTGCCGACCGAGCAGGAACATCAGCTCATCATCGACGTCCGTTAACTCACGGCGACAGTCGATCAGGAACATGAATTCCCGTATATTCGTGCGACGCACGTAAGCTTCAACCAAAGGCTGCCACTTCTCGGCGACGTGCTTGTCGACGGCGCTGAAACCAAATCCTGGCAAATCCGCAACGATCATTTTATCGTTCACAGAGAAGAAGTTGATCATCTGCGTCTGACCCGGCGTGCGGCCTTTGCGGGCCAGCGTACGGCGCCCGAGCAGCGCGTTGATGAGGCTCGATTTGCCAGCGTTGGAGCGGCCGATGAACGCGACTTCCGGCTTTTCATAATCAGGAAGTTGTTCCGGTTTCATAGCGCTGGTGATATATCTGCAATCCATGTCTGACAAGACCTCATATTTCCGGGAAAAAGGGTAGCCGATGGCCAGGGTACATTTACTCGATGACGAGCTGATTAACAAGATCGCAGCCGGAGAGGTGGTGGAACGGCCAGCCAGCGTAGTCAAAGAACTGGTGGAAAACGCTATAGACGCTGGGGCGACGCATGTCAAGGTGATCCTGAAAGACGGCGGTCGCCAACTCATACAAGTGCAGGATGACGGATCGGGAATGCATCCTGAAGATGCCGTTCTGGCTGTTAGACGTCATACCACTTCGAAGCTCCAGGCCGCGGATGATCTTTTTTCGGTGAAGACCATGGGTTTTCGCGGGGAAGCCTTGGCTTCGATCGCTTCGGTGAGTCGTTTCACACTGCAGACCCAGTCGCGGGATTTTCCGGGGCATCGGGTTCATATCGAAGATGGCAAGCAGACCGATTCCCCTTGGCAAGGGTCGCCGGGGACGTGCATGACGGTGGCCGATCTTTTTTATAATGTGCCGGCGCGTCGCGCGTTTTTGAAGACGGCTGCAGCGGAGTTTGCAGCCTGCCATGAGTATATGCAGGCCCTGGCTCTTTCCTTGCCGACGGTTGGTTATACTCTTCTGCATAACGATCGCGAAGTGTTTGCGGTGAGTCCCGCTTTGAAGACCGAGGGGCATCTGCGCGGAGAAGCGTCGATGCGGGCGCGGGCCGCGGCCTTGATTGGGGCCGAGGATACCGGACGTTTGATTTATTTGCAGCGTCCTGATCGGCATGCGCATGTGGAGGCCTTGATTTCGCCGCCGGGTTTGGATAAGGGCACGGCGCGGCATTGCTTTACCTTCGTGAACGGGCGTTGGGTGCGGGATAAGCTTCTGCGCTTTGCCCTGCAGCGGGGTTATCACAGTCACCTGATGAAGGGGAAATTTCCGATCGCGCTGCTTTATGTGACGATCGATCCCGCTTTGGTCGACGTGAACGTGCATCCGGCGAAGGCGGAGCTTCGGTTTCAGTATGCGCAGGAAGTTCAGAATGCTTTGGTGCAGGCGATCCGCGAGGCGCTGCGGGAAGGCAGCTGGGCGAGTGCGAATCCTCCTGTCCGAACGGTGGATAGTCCCCCTGTTGTGGCGCCGGATGACTTTGATATTTCCTTGCCACAGGAGACCACCGAGGAAGTCAAACGCACGGTGATGCGTTTCGATGCCGAGCCAGCCGCGCCGGTGAAGACGCGTGTGCAGCCTTCCTTGAATTTCGATAGCGAGTCCGCACCTGTGCGCAGTGGGGCAACGTCGGCGCTTTCGCGGCCCGCTGCTCCTATGGAATCGCGGTCGAGTTCGCCATCGTCGGCTCCTCTGTCGCGTTCGCCAGGGGGAGCTTCGGCCACACGATCGAGTGGGTTGCCGTCGGCTTCGCCACAGCCTGACAAAAAATTTTCTGCGGGTTCAACAGGAGTTTCATCACGCCCGGGTTCAGCAGAAAGCCCAGCGGCATCGCGATTGAATTCCGTAGAGGCTCCTTACGATGCGGCGGTTTCACGGTCGGGTTCGACAGAAACTGTCACAGGTTCCAAGTCGAGTTCGTCATCTCAGGCCACTCAAGCCCAGGCTCAGGCTGCACCTGCTGCCGGTTCATCCCGGTCGAGTCTGCCCGCGCAGGCGGACTCAGCAGACGCGTTGCGTTCGCCAACTCAGGTAGACTCGTCAAAGACCGAAGCGATGTCATCGCCTACGCGTTCTGCTGATGATTCGGGACGACTCCTGCGTTCGGTCGTTAACGATAAAACCATAAGCGCAAAACCTTTATCGGCCGTTGGTGCGCTGAAAGCCGCATCTGTCCCTTCACCCGATGGGCAAACGACGATCCCTTGGAGCGAGCTGCAGTATATCGGCCCCTTCGCCCGCTGCTTCCTGCTGTTTGAATACCAACAGCAAATGCTCGCCATTGACCAGCACGCCTTCCACGAACGCGTACTTTACGAACGCCTCGTCGAAAACCCTGATATTCTGCGCCGAACCCAGCCTCTTCTGATGCCCGAGGTCCTTGTGTTCAGCCCGACAGAAACCGAGCGACTCGTCCATATGAAAGACGCCCTGGACGCTCTGGGCATTCAAATCCAAGGCGTCAGCGACACAGAAATCGAAGTCACCGCGGTGCCGAGTCTTCTTGTAAACAAGGACCTCAATAGTCTGCTTGCCGCCATCCTCGGCGGCCGCGACAAGGCCACGGAACTGGCCCATGACGTCCTTGCGACGATGGCCTGCCATGCCGCAGTGCGCGCCGGTGAGGAACTTCCTGAGCCGGAACTCAAAGCCCTTCTGCGTGAAGCGGAATCGGTGGACTTCTATCACAACTGTCCGCACGGGCGCCGGGTCTTCCGCTGGTGGAAACTCGCGCAGGTTGCGTCCTGGTTCGATCGTTGATGGGAGCCGCAGCCTTGCCTTCAAAAGAATATCTGGTCATTGCCGGTCCCACGGCCAGCGGTAAATCCGCCCTGGCCATGGAGCTTGCAAAAAAATTCCGCGGTGAAATCATCAACTGCGATTCCGTGCAGCTCTATCGCGGATTCAATATCGGCTCGGCCAAACCCACAGCCGAAGAACAGGCCCTGATCCCCCATCATCTTTTGGATGTGGTCAGTGCTGATGAAAACTACGATGCCCGCTGTTTTGCAGAAGACACGGAAGCCCTGATCAAAAAAATTCGCGAGAAAGGCCACCTGCCCATCGTGGTCGGTGGCACAGGACTTTACCTGCGCGCCCTCTGGCGTGAGAACTGGCATGACCTTCCCAAAAGCGAGAGCCTGCGTCAGGAGCTGGAACAATGGACCAACGACGAGCTGCACCAGCGCCTTCATGAAATCGACCCGGGACGTGCCGCGCAGCTCCACAGAAACGATCGCTTCCGACTGCAGCGTGCGGTGGAGATTGCCACGCTCACAGGGAAACCCCTGAGCGAGCAAACTCCAAAATCCGAGGAACGAAACCGCGCCTTCGCCATTCGTGTTCTGTGCCCGCGCCCTCTTTTGCAGGAACGCAGCCGTGTTCGGGTGGATCAGATGCTCGGGGTTGGGTTGATCGAGGAAGTGCGTCAGCTCCTGGCTTCGGGAGTGAATCCGCAGAGCAAGCCCATGCAGAGTATCGGCTATGCGCAGGTGGTGGAGTATCTGGAAGGGAGAATCACGGAAGCTGAACTTCCTGAGCAGATTCAGATTGCCACAAGGCAGTATGCCAAGCGGCAGGAAACCTGGTTCAAGAAAGTTCAGTTTGATGCGACCTGGACCAGCGGTTCAGCCATTGAGCCCCTGATTCAAATCCTCAAGGAGTCGGGTTTCTAGGCGCTTCAGGCGCCTCCTTTTTCTTCAGCACGAGATCCACGCACTGATAGTAAAGGTCATCACCTGTGGGCGAAGGATCATAAGGCGCGTGAATCGGGAACGGATCGGTCATCACCTGCAGCACCTGCAGCGTACAGTTGTCACACTCCACATCCGGCAGCTTCACATCCCAGCTATAGCGTTTGCCGGGCATGCCCGCCTTATGCGGATCAAGGTTATCCAAAAGAACATTCGGCGTGTTGTAAAAATCCGACGCTCCGCATTTATCCCGAGCATCATTCATGCATTCGCGATTGGTGGGTAAAACCGTCTGAGGGTTCACAAAATCATCAACTCCATCGTCATCAAAGGCAATGCGGAAGTAACCGGGATGCGGAATGAATTCATCAATGGCAACCGTGATGGTGGCGCCGGGTTCAAAGGTGAAAACATTCGCGCTGCGTTCACCATTCAAACGACCGCAGGGCCCTTTCTTGATTTCCTTCCGTCCGTAGCGGGATTTTAAAGTCCCGGCCTTATCCATATCGAAGTGAGCGAATGCGCTGCTGCCAACGCAGAGAGCCAATGGTAAAACAAGCTGTGAAAGACGCAGAGTCATGGGGAATCTCCTGAGGCTAATCGAATACGACGGTTTGAGTCACACATATTGTGTGCTATGAGATAGCAGTCAATGAGTCCTCTGGCTAGCTGGTTATTTTAACCACGAAGGAATATCGGGTATGATCACAGTTCATCATTTGGAATATTCACGGTCGCAACGCGTTCTCTGGCTTCTGGAAGAACTCGGCGTGCCTTACGAGTTGAAAACTTATAAACGGAATCCTAAAACCAAGATGGCCCCGCCTGAACTGAAAGCGATTCATCCCCTCGGAAAATCTCCCGTCATTACCGATGATGGCCAGGTTATCGCGGAATCCGGGGCCATCATCGAATACATACTCGATCGCTATGATGCGAACAATAGTCTGCGTCCCGCACATGGCACGCCGGAGTATCTGCAGTATAACTACTGGCTGCATTACGCGGAAGGCTCGCTCATGCCTCCACTTCTGGTCGCACTCATCTTCGGTCAAGTCCAGAAAGCCAAACTGCCGTTTTTTGTGAAGCCCATCGTCAACGGCATCGTCGGCAAAGTTCGCGGTGCTTATTTAGGCCCCCAGATTAAACTGCATTATGGTTTTATGGAGCAGGAGCTGAACAAGAAACCCTGGTTCGCCGGTCCAAATTTTACAGCCGCTGATATTCAAATGAGCTATCCCTTGGAAGCTGGATTGAGTCGAGGAACAGCCGCCAACGAATATCCGAAGATTCAGGATTACGTGAAGCGGATGAAAGAGCGGCCGGCGTGGCAAAGAGCGGAAGCGAAAGTCGGGGATTTTGGAACACCGATGTAATTTTTTCAATTCTGAATGGAGTGTCCTATGCGAAGTATCATTTACGACGTTGCGGTTTCTCTGGATGGCTATATCGCAGGACCGGATGATGATATTGGCGGTTTTGTCATGGAAGGGCAGCATGCGCATGATTACTTTGCACGCCTGCAGAGCTACAGCACGGTTATCATGGGGCGGCATACCTATGAGTTTGGTTACAAATATGGTTTGAAAGCAGGCCAGCGCCCGTATCCCCACATGGATCATTTCATCTACTCGGCTGGCATTGAACTGGGCGATGGTGAAGGCCTTACGGTCGTTCGGAACGATTTTGCGGATCATGTCCGTAAGCTGAAATCATCGGACGGTGGTGACATCTATCTTTGTGGTGGGGGACGCTTTGCTGGTCTATTGCTGGAAGAGGGGCTCATCGATCGCTTGATACTGAAGGTGAATCCTTTCATTTTTGGCCAGGGCACTCCACTCTTCGACACGGATCGTAAGGTGATCGGGCTTAAAAGGATCGATCAGAAACAATACGACAGTGGAGTGACCCTGCTGATCTATGACTTTTAGAGACGTCTCATGCGCTTTACTCTTAAAACGTCGACGAGATGCTTACAGCGTACGAGGGATCCTGCGTGCGCTTATAAACGAGCCGATCACCCACTTTGTATTCAACGTCCTGACCTAGAAGATTTCGGGCCCTGAATCGAAGGCTGGTATTGCCCTCCAGAGCCTGACTCAAAACGAGGTCCACGCTGTCCAGGGGAACATCCTTGACGTCAGGGACCGCGTTTGTACCGACCACGATGCCGGCTTCCATGATGCGCTCCCCAACCCGGTTGTAAACAAGGTTGGCTTCACTGCCGGTGGAGTCGACACGGACGCCTGTATTCACGTTCACAACATAGGGCGCTGATCCCTGCATGGGCCGATTGGTGTTGGTATAGCGGATGCTGTTGTCTCCCGAAGGAGCTGTGATGTCCGAGAACATGCGCGAGTAGTTGCCACCCCAGGTGAAGTAACCCGAACGCTGGCTGGTTTCGACTTCAAAGCCGGAGTTGCGGGCACGATCGGCATTGGTGTAGGTAATCGCGGAGGTGTTGGCCCCGTCGTTGCTGGCAGGAATCTGCTCGATGGGACGGTTGATGTTTTTGTAGAAGAGGCCGAAGGATACGTAATCATCGTTGTCCTGATAAAGCTCCCAGCGCAGATCGTAGTTATCAATCTGCGAGAAATCAAGGTCCGGGTTGCCCTTGATATCAATGCCGCGCTCGTAGTCGAAGTAACTTGAGACCGAGAGTTCACGGAAGTCGGGACGCGCCACGGTCCGGCTATAGGCAAAGCGCAGCTGCTGCGAAGACGCAAAAGCCCAGGTCGCGTTCAGAACGGGCAGGACGGCGTTGCTTTGAAGTTCAGCCTTTTTATAGGGATCGCGGCTGTCAAAGGAATCTATGCTATCCACGTTCTGCCGTGACAGTTCGCGACGCACGCCCGTCGTCACTTCGATGCCATCTATATATTTATACTGAACCATCGCATAAACACCCTGCAGATCCTGGTCGGCCTCGTAGGTATCGGATGGCAAAGTAACTTCCTCAGCAACCAGGAACCCTTGGCCCTGAGCATCATTGTAACGGATATTCGCCGGTGTATAGATCTCTTCCAGGGGCCTGTCACCCAAAGCTGCAGCAGGACTTCCCAGGGCTGCCGGTGTGAAGAAGAATTCGCGGGCGCCGGATTTCCGTTCCCGTTTCATCGCAAGAAGGCCGGTCTTCACATCGACCTGATGATCATCGCCGGTGAAGGCATTGACCTTCAGATCGATCTGGCCTTCCTGCATGTCCTCTTCATTGTCAAACCACTTGCGGCGCAGGCGGCTGATATCGGACTGATCATGAACCAGGGAGTCCCCGCGATCGTTGTAGCCATAGCTCCGCTGATCAGGAATATCCCGCCTGGTGGTATTCAGCCCTAAACGCCAGCTGAGCGACACGCTGCCATCTTCCGTCAGGCTGTGTTCACCGAAGAGCTGCCGCAGCATAAGGTCACGTTCCTGCCACTGCAGACGGGTGCTGCGGACGTTGTTGGCTGTCGTGTTGAGGTTGAAAGAATCCGACACATCCACGGCATCCGTGGTTTTGCGCAAGACTCCCATCAAGGCCCGCAATTGATTGCTGCCGATATTCGCGCTCAGAACACCGATAGCGCCCAGCTTGATTTCACGTTCAGAGACATCCCCGCGCTTGCCTTTGACCACTGTGTTCAAATCACTCGTATATTCATTCTGGATGCGATCGTAGCGATTCCACTCATCACCGTAGGTGAGGCCCACCGAATAACCCAGGGGAGTGGAGCCGATCGGAATGCGATCACCAATCGCGGCGGAAAAGTTGCGATTGATTGGAGCCGACTCCTCACGCACGCTGTAGGTGCGGGGGAAGGCTTCGCTTAAAGCCTCCCTTTGCTCGCCGCTCAGGCCACTGGTTTGGGTCAGGGATTGACCCTTTAATCCTGTGGGCAGGGAGCGTGAGCCATCATCCATACCAAGCCAGTCGGTCTTCGAATGCTCGTAGCTGTTCACCTTGTCCGTGGTGTAACCCGTTCCGAGCGACACCCGAGCTTCGAAACGAGTCGGGATCGACTTGGTCCGCAGAAGGGCAGCCCCGCCTCCGAACTCGCCCGGCAGGTCAGGCGAATAACTTTTTTGCACGACGATGCTTTCCAAAACCTCAGCAGGAAAAAGATCGAACTGAACCTGCCGGCGGGCCGGATCGGGACTGGGAACATTCAAACCGTTCAGGGTGGTAGCGGAATAGCGTTCACCCAGGCCGCGGACGTAAACCGACTTCCCGCCAATCAAAGTCAAACCCGTCACGCGACGCATGGCCGAGCCTGCATCACTGTCGCCGGATTTGCTGATCTGCTCGGAGCTGATGACGTCTTTGACTTCACTGGAACTCCGGCGCTCATCCAGGAGGGCTTTCGAAGAACCCTGCTTGATGCGCTTGGCCGTAACCTGCATGCTTTCTTTTTTCGCCTGGTCATCGGCAAGACCGAGGCTTGTATAGGACCACAGAGACAAGAACGTAAGAAACGAAATCGAGCGCATGGAATCTCTCATGTGCGAAGTTTTGATTTAGGGCGTACAGACCGCTTCAGGCGTCAGAGCATCATCGGCCGCTGGTTCCCAGCAGCCCCCCTCGACGGCCTTGGGCTTCACGATCGAGCACCAGAGGGATTTATTCAGAGTCTTGACAGGTGCTGTCGCCGTCTGGCTATGAAGCGCAAGGCTCGACTTGAAAAAATCCTTGAGGGAAACCGTGCGGACGCTCGCTTCGTTATCTTTGATGCTCAGGTTGTCATCGAGGCAGATTTTAGCGCCGTAATCTTTCATCCAAACCTGAATGCTGTCATTGCGAGCCTTGACGGCCTGTGGGACTTTGGCGGAAACAGCCGGGAAGAGATACTGAAGGGCATAGCCCAAAAGGTTGGCTTTCTCGCCTGTCTGACAGAGGGTGATCACGCGGTTGATGTCCTGGACCGTCTGAAAGCCTTCTTTTTCCACCATATCCTTATAGGCTTTGGCGAGGTCGAGCATGGTTTTTCTTTGATCAGGAGTCTTTTCAATTTCATCATTGATAAAGGAATTGAGGCGCCCATCATAACGAATCTGCGGGCCGCTATAGCGCTGAAAAATTCCAGCCAGAGCGGAATTCGCAGCCACCAGCTCATAGGGTGATGCCAGCTGTAGGGACTCGTTCTGGATGTCGGGATTGGCTCCTTGCAACAGGAGATATTCAATAAAGGAAGGATCAGGATTCGCGCTCTCGACTGCGTAATGCAGCGGAGTGCGCCCGGTCTTCTCTTCCTGAAGATTGAGGTTCAAACGTACGCCGTCCGCAAGAGTGGGTTCCTCGCGCGGGCTTTCACAATTCAGGCGAAGGGGAGGGTCGATCGTTCCGAGGCGGCTGATCAGTTGTCCCACAAGGGCCGTATCATTTTTACTGGAAGCGACATGCAGCAGGCCGCGGCGCATCCCTTCATAATTGAAAAAGATATTGGGATCCGCACCCTGATCCAGGAGTTCGTTCACCAGTTCCTGCCAGGGGGCTTTATTTGCAGCCTGAAAATAGCGAGCGGCTATGAGGCCCAAAGCTGTGGTGGCTTCACCTGGAAACACCCGGTTGATGTCGTTCGGGTAGTACTGCAGCCATGTTTGAAGGCCTGCTTTGACCTCAGCAGGATCGTTTGAAGTCAAGGTGAGCAAAGGATTGATGGTATCTTCCGGCAAGCGTTCGGCCTGCCTGACTTCGTTCTTCTCTTGTGTGCAGGCCACGGCCAAGGCCAATACCAAGGATACGAGGATCAGTTGTTTCATAGTCGGCGCCTTTATCATTGATGACGAGGATGCAAAAGAAGGAGGACGCCCAAGCCTTGGCCTGAATGTCCTCCTCCGTGATACCTTTCAGGCCCTCTTACAGACCTTTGACCCAACCTTGAGTCCAATCAGCTGAGCTGCCGCTCAATGTTTCGACAGCGCCGGCGAAGAATGCTTCCTCAAAGAAGCTGTCACGTGACAGGTCGACGAAGGTGCTGAATGCAGGGGAGTTTTCATTCTGAACAGCGTAACCATTCAGCATGGGATCAGCTTCAACATTGGTACCGGACTGATTGAAAAGACTGGAGACCGTGAAAGGATCCGCCGAGGAATCAGCAAATGTGGTGCTGCATTTGGCAACAACGCCTTCGAATGTCACCTGACGGGCGTTGAAGGTTTCTGCGTCATCCAGATTGATGCAGCTGCTGGTCGCACCGCTGATCACGCTGTTATAGAAACTTGCGCCTGTGCCGCGGCGCAGAAGGATGCCATCACCTTTTTTGGGCGAACCGCCAAGGATGGTGAGGTTGGCGATGGTGGGGTTCGAGCGGGGTGCGGCCGCCTGGTTATTCACATTGTTATCAGCTTCAATCCCATTATTGCCGTCATCGGCGAATTGCTTGATCAGAACATACTGGGCCTTGCCGGTCCAGCCGAAGTCCCAGTCGAGACCATCATCCTGCGAGCCGGCGATCACGATGTGCTTCAGGTTCACAGTCCCACCGAAGAGTTCGATACCATCATCGTTGCTGCCGATGACCTGAACGAAATCGACAGTGGTGTCGCTGCCGACGCTATTCAGGGTCAAACCGTTCAGCTCGTTATCAGGCGAAACTTCGAAACCTGGGTATTCGATGCGGACATAACGGATAACGCCCGAGTTGTCATTGGCGATCGTACCGCCGTAACTGGCATCCACGCCACCTTCTGGCGAATTTTCACAGACGCTGGCATTCGCGTCGCGGCACTGGTTCAGAGTCGAACGTCCGTTCACAACCAAACCGCCCCACTGACCGCGGGTGGTCTTGCCTGGTTCAAAGCCGGTCATGACGATAGGTGCATCGGCACGGCCTTCCGCAAAAATCTTCGAACCGCGGCGGATCGCGAGAAAGTCACGACCGTTGCTGCCGCGAATGGTCACGCCAGCGTTGATGCTCAAGGCTGCGTTCTGGGCTTCGTTTCCAACATAAACTGCACCCTGGAGCAGATAGGTATGATCAGAGGTCAGAGTTGTATTCTGAAGGATCGTCCCTGCAAGACCGCAGGCTGGACGGTTGACAAGATCCGAGCCAGGGAGCCCTTGTGGATACGTCGCGGAAAGATCCAGAGTTCCCTGAGGGCACGCCGCCAAGGCCGATCCTTGCCATACAATAAAGCTAGCCGATACCAACAGCGTCTTCATACAAGCAGAACGCATAGTGCTTTCTCCAAAAAACGTTTAGAAAGTTTAGATACGCTGGGGGATTTACTACAGAGCGCAGGCTGGCTCGTTAAAGTTTGTGTGAATGTCTGCTTAATTTTCGATGTTTGTTTTTTGATCAGACCTGACTCAAACGAAGATGTCGGATGGGAATAGAAAAGCCCGTGTCGAGGGGGCGACACGGGCCAAGAGCGGTTATCTGCTGGATATACGACTCTTTTACGGGATCACGACAGAGAGCCCAGGTCCCAGGCTACAGGTTTTTGCCGCAAACTGAGCGTAGGCTTGATGAATTTGTTATAAATCTTTCTGGCAGTTTCAGGCGAAGCTGCCGAGAATCTGATACGTCGCTCCGCTTGATCCTCCTTTGGGGCCGCGCTGTGAACTGAAATAAAGCGTATTGTTTAAGGGATTGATGGCCGGTCCTGTGATTTCCGAGTCGTCCTGATCGACGAGTTGAACCATAGGATAGATATCTCCATAAGGCCCGAGGATCACGATCTGCATGTCGCCGCCATCTTCCGCCACCAGAATGTGACCATCAGCGCTGACGACCACATTATCCACGCCGCTCAGGATTTTGCTTTTCGCTGTGCTGCGATCATAGACGACGCCAAGCTTTTGCTCAGTGGTGGAATAGGACCAGACGCGATTGTCACCTTTGCTGGTGAAATAGATTAGGCCTTCGTGGAACCAAATACCTTCACCGCCGTCAAACGCGCGACTGTTTTTCACCTGCTTACGCGTGGGCGTTGCAAACGTTCCGGGAACCGGGTTATCCAAAGCCGCCCAGCTTACATTACCATCCCGATCGATGACGGCGACTTCCAGCAGACCTTTTTGAAGGTTCATGCGCCCATCGGCATAGATTTCGCTGGGCGTATAGCGGTAGAAACGGCCATCGGATTCATCTTCCGTTAAATAAATATGACCATTCACCGGGTCCACGGCCGCCGCTTCATGCTTGAATTTTCCAAGGCCTTCACAAAGGACGCCCGGTTTCTTTCCATAGGGGTCGCATTCGAAGACCCGTCCGCCGCTGTATTCTTCACAGGAAAGCCATGTACCCCAGGGTGTGGGTCCACCTGCGCAGTTGCTCGTCGTTCCATCCAGGATGGAATACGCATCGATGATGCCGCCGCTGCTATCAAAACGAAGAGCGCCGACGCCCCCACCACTCAAGGGAACTTCACTGTTGGATGCATAGATCCAGCCACCATCCTCGGTGGCGAAGCAGGCTCCGCCGTCGGGAAGTGTGTGCCACTTATAAGCTGTCTCGGAGCCATCCGCACGCCGCACCTTTTTACCCGATTGCGCGATCATCTGCCCTGTGAAGCCTTCGGGAAGGCGCATACCCGCAGCATTTGCGGCCCGAAGCGTACCGAGGTTCTTCAGGGTTCGGTAATCCACAAAAGGCTGGGCGGACACCATCGACGTCAGCGCAGGACCCAGGCTCAGTGCGCCCATGGCACCAAGGGAATTCAGCAAAAAGTTACGGCGATCGAGAGTCTTCATACAGGAGATCTCCAAGGCTGCGAGGATTTGTTTTGTTGCTGGCAATCTAAGCGAGGAGCATAAAGCCAGGATAAGCATTTGGCAAATATCTAAGGCCCTTGTTGAATTTTTTCGAACGCTTGAGTGGCTCCAAATTTGCATTAATCAACCGAGATCCCGATGACGGGTTCGAAGCTATTTTCCAATGAACAAAGGCGAGGGAAAGGGACGTTATGGCAATGCAACATTCACAGGACATGCGGTTTCCTGTCGGTAATCTCCGTCAGAGCCTGAACAATATGCCAGGCAAGACAGAAGTCAGTAAAGCGGTTCGCGTTATGTATCGGCTTGGATACGCTGCCAAAGGTCTGGTGTTTGCGATTATCGGTGTCATGGCTCTTATGCTCATGCTGGGTATGGGCGGTCAGCTGTCAAATCCTACTGATGCCCTGAAGGTGATTAACCGGCAGCCGTTTGGACAATTTCTTTTATTGGCGACCGGGATTTCGCTGCTTGGCTTTGTGCTGTGGCGCGTGGCCCAGTCCATCTTCAACGTGGAGCATAAACCCAATAAGCCCATGAATATCGCCAAGCGTATCGGTTACGCGATCAGTGGCGCGACCTACCTCTCCCTGGCCATCCTCGCCATTCGTGGTTTCAGCGAAGGGCGGGTGCAGAATAGTGAAGGCAGCATGGGTTTGACCGCGAAGGCCCTTGAAATGCCGGCCGGGCCCACGCTGGTGATGCTGGCAGGCGCGATCATCATCGGCGTTGGAATTTTCCACGCGGTGCTGGGCCTGACGAAACGTTTTATGAAGCAGTATGAACAGGGCCGCATGACCGAGAAGGAAAGGGATATCGTGGAGAAGGCGGGCATGATCGGTCTGCCCGCCCGTGGTTTTACATTTGGGATCATCGGCTACTTCTTCATCCGCGCCGGTATGCATGCGAATGCCGCTGAAACCCGTAATACCAAAGGCGTGATGGAACATATACTGAGCATGCCGATGGGGGAACTGATCCTGGCGATCATCGCCGTCGGCTTTATTTGCTACGCGATCTACTGCTTTGCTGCGGCCCGCTTCCGCCGCTTTGCTTAAGCGATCAAGGGGCCCCGCGGATCAGGGGCCCTTGCTCAAAGCCTCAGCTTTCTTCAGAAGAGCCTCCAGATAATCCCCTCCGCCCAATGCGATATCACGCACCACGCCTTTCGAATCGACTAATAAAAACGTGGGGATCGAACCGACCTGCAGCGCGGTTTGAAGACCCTGCTCCGCGTCGATGGCGATGGTGTAATTCATTTTTTCGGTCTTGAGGAATTGTTTCACCAGCTCCTCGTTCTCATCGGTGATCCCAATAAACTGAACCTTGGAATGAGCCGGCGCCCACTGATTGATGCGGGGAATCGCAGCCCGGCACGCGGGGCACCAAGTGGCCCAGAATTCAATGATGCTGACTTTCCCTGCAAGGTTCGCGTTGGTCAGGGTTTTGCGATCACTGACCGTCACGATCTTGAAGGCGGGCAGGGGTTTATCGAGCACCTGCTGCTGCATCAGCTCCACGCGATCGGGCAGGGCCTCCAGTTTCAAGGTTTTCTTTTCCACCTTGCCCTGGCGCGTGAAATGAACCGTCACGCTATTGCCCACGCCCTTGCTGCGAAGGACGGCCATCAGTTCATCGCGACTTTGCACGGCGCTCGAATCAATGGCCGTGATCAGATCCCCTGGCTGCAGACCGGCTTTTTCCGCCGGCGTCTTGCTCAAAACGCTTTTGATCAGTATGCCCGCCTTGCCCTTTTCATCGATGGCCACACCGAGCCAGGGTTGAGCCTGCTGCAGGGGCGCCGCATTGAGAAGAGTCGCGATAAAATAAAACATCCAAGCAATCTTCCAGCCTCTCATCATCTCTTCTCCCAACGTTGATAAAAAGACAGAACGTCATCCAAATAGGGATTTCGGATCGCATCCCTTTCGTTCCAGATCTCATGAAAACTTTCCCGATAAAGATGCGGCTCCGAACTCGGGGCGCGCCTGCAGAACTCCTGAATCGCATCCGCCCGCACAAGGCGATCGCAGCCAGCCGTGGCCACAAAGAGCGGCATCCTGAGCTTTGCCATGCGCTCCGGCTCCAAAAGTTCCCGGGCACCGGCAAAGGTCGTCAGCACCCAGCGATTGGTGGGGCCGGCCATGCGCAGATCCGCTTTCATCGTTTCCTCTTTGAAATGTTCAAAGCGTTCCCGTGATCGCGTACCGGCCAGCTTAAACGACCAGAATTCCGCCGCGGTCTGCGCTCCTCCGAGCGAACATTTATCGGGAGCATGCAGACGGGCCAGGATGCGGGCGAGCCAGATGGCGAAGGCTACCGGCATCCCGCGCAGACTTGGAACGAGCAGGGGCGACGAGAGAACAGCCGCCTGAACGCGCTCCGGATACTTTTGCATGAAGTCGATCGCGATCGCGCCTCCCAGGGAATGACCGAAGAGAAAGGTCGGGACCTCGGGCCCTTGGGGAAGCGTCTGCATGATCAGGTGAAGATCAGCGGCGTAGTCCGGGAAATTCAGCACATCGACGCTATGTTTCTCGGGGCCGACGCGATCCGACCAGCCATGGCCGCGATGATCCCAGACATAAACGGAATAGGCGTTTTGAAAGAAGAGGAAGGCCAGCTCTCGATATTTCATGGTGCTTTCCGCATAGCCATGCGCAATGAAAATCCGAGCCCGCGGATTCGGATGCAGCCTGTGCCATGTGTAAAGCCGCAGTCCATCCGCTGCGTTCAACACAGTCTCCTGGCCCTCCTTCCAAAACGGAAGTATGGTTTTCTTATAGGATTCCGCATAGCCTTTCTCGCTGATGCGGTCCTCGCTTTCCCATCCATTCATCCCGTGCTGCCTCATGCCTGGCTGAAGAAGACTTCCATTGTAGCAGAATTTCACGAAGCTTCCCCTTGTCATTCGGCACGCCTTGCCTTAACAGAATTGAGAAGGCTTTTATCACGAAAAGGGGCAACCGATGACTCTGCATACAGTGTTCGAAGGTGTGATCCAAGGACTTCGGGAATCCTTGCTCGACATGCAGCATCTGGTTTTCTGTCTTCTTCTGGGTCTTGTGCTTTTCACGCTGCGCAGAAGGCCGCGCGACGCCTTTTTCTATATCCTGGCTCTCTTTCCCGGATATGCCCTGGAACGCTATCAACCCTGGCCTCCGGTTTTGGTGAATGTGGTTGTGGCTCTGACGGTGGCCTTTGCGCTCTTTCAGGAGTGGATGTATGAAAAATTGGCATCCTACACTCTTCCCTTTCTGGTGCTGGCCGGTTTCTTCCACGGCCTCAGTTTCAGCCAGGATGTGCCCGGCAGCTCGACGCCCGCGTTCCTTGCCTATACGCTGACAGCGACTCTGGTGCAGGCGCTGATCATCTATGCTTTTGGGGTCATTTGCCGGCGAATTTCCCTGAAATCGCCCGATGGCTTCGAGGGCCTGGAAAATATACTCAGCGCTGTGGGAACGGGTGTAGCTCTGGCTTATTTCGTTTTGGCATTTTGACCGATCTCCCCGGATGAGCCTTGCTCCGGCTCTTCGCTCAGGATCGGGCTATTTGCTTGCAATTCCAGGACACAAAAGCTACAGAGACCCCTTGTCGAAATTGGGACAATTTGGACGAAAGGACAAAATAATGAGTCGGGTTCTCATCGTTGGTGCAGGTGGTGTTGGCGGCGTGGTGGCGCATAAATGTGCCCAGGCAGCTAATGTTTTCGATCATATTACCCTGGCCAGCAGGACACTGGCTCGCTGCGAGAAAATTCGCCAGCAGGTCAAGGAGCTGCAAGGCCGCGATATCGATATCGCGCAGGTCGATGCCGATAACGTTCCGGAAATGGTGGCTCTGATCCGTAAAGTGAAACCCGATGTGGTCGTGAACGTGGCGCTTCCTTACCAGGATTTGCCGATCATGGACGCATGTCTGGAAGCTGGCGTTGCCTATTTGGATACAGCGAACTACGAGCCGCGCGATGTCGCGAAGTTCGAATACAAATGGCAGTGGGCTTACCGCGAAAAATACGAAAAAGCCGGCCTCATGGCTTTGCTCGGTTCCGGTTTCGACCCAGGCGTGACCAACGTGTTCTGTGCCTATGCGCAGAAGCACCTCTTCGACGAAATCCACAGCGTGGATATCGTGGACTGCAACGCCGGAAGTCATGGCAAAGCATTCGCCACCAACTTCAACCCGGAAATCAACCTTCGGGAAGTGACGGCCAATGGCCGCTACTGGGAAAATGGCAAGTGGATTGAAACCAAGCCGATGGAATTCTCGGAAGTGTTCGACTTCCCCGGCGTCGGTGATAAGAAAGCTTACCTCATCTATCACGAAGAGCTGGAATCTTTGGTGCTGAACATCAAAGGTCTGAAGCGCATTCGTTTCTGGATGACCTTCGGTGACGAGTACCTCACGCACCTTCGCGTTCTGGGTAACGTCGGCATGCTGCGCATCGATCCTGTGGATTACAAAGGAACGCCGGTCGTTCCGATGGAATTCCTGAAATGCCTCCTGCCCGATCCTTCGAGCCTTGCGGAGAACTACACCGGCAAGACTTCGATCGGCTGCATCATCGAAGGCGTGAAAGACGGTAAGCCTAAAAAAGTCTTCATCTACAACATCTGCGATCACGCAGAGTGTTACAAGGAAGTGCGCGCCCAGGCGGTGTCTTACACCACGGCTGTTCCCGCGATGGTCGGCGCCATGATGATGGTGACCGGCAAGTGGAAGAAAGCCGGCGTGCAGCATATGGAACAAATGGATCCGGATCCATTCCTCGAGCAACTGGCCAAGTACGGCCTGCCATGGCATGTGAAGGAACTGTAATGAAAGAAGCACGGCCCACGAAGGGCATGCTGGCGATCGACCCCGACAAGGTGCCCGAATCACCGAGTTGGGTCATCGACCTCGCCGCTCTCGAAGACAATTTGAAGATCCTGGCCGAGGTGCAAGCCGCGGCCGGTTGCAAGATTCTTTTGGCTTTGAAAGGCTTTGCCGCCTGGAGCACTTTTCCTTTGATCGGACGTTATCTTCACGGCTGTACTTCGAGTTCGCCGCATGAAGCGCGTCTGGCCCGGGAAGAGATGAA
>NZ_DASTAT010000044.1 GCF_035712445.1 Oligoflexus sp.
CAAGTTTCTGGTCGATCCCCAGGGCCGCGTGGTCGAACGCTTTCATGCCCGCACCGAGCCGTCGGAAATCAAGGGCCGGATCGCCGAACTCATCAGGCACTAAGGGCCTGGGCGCCTGCGGGAATATCGACGACCAGCATAGTGCCACGGCCTTCGTCATTGTCGCAAAGAGTGACCGTCGCGCCGAGTTTCTGGCAGGCGTCTTTCACCGCAGCCAGCCCCACGCCGCGGCCGCTCATGAGGCTCAGCTTTTCTGTGGTCGTGATGCCATCGAGGAAAAGCAGGTCGCTGAGAGGACGTCCGGGCTCGGGTTGAAACTGCCGCTCATGCGCGAGCTTTTTCAACTTGTCCCAGGAAATCCCGCGCCCGCGATCGCGAATGCACAGCCGGACTCCATCCGGCGCATGCAAAGCCTCGACCTGAAGACGGACGGCTTCCGAAGGATCGACCTGGCCATAGCCATGATCGACGGCGTTGCTCAGAGCATGCAGCAGGAGCGTCTGCAGCGAATCCTGCCAGGCCTCGGGCCAAAGTCCGACTTCATCGGTCACCGTGATGGAACCAAACGGAACCTTGCGTTCCTTCAGTTGATTCAAAAGACCGATTTGAACAGTATCGACCATGGAAAGAAGGGACATCGAGGCATGCTGCTGCCCTTGAAACATGGCCTGGTAAAGCTTAGCGTACTGTGATCCCACTGCGAGCAGACGACTCGAAACTTCGGTCAGTTCGCTTTGACGTTTGTGGGCGGATTCCACCTGATGAACGGCTTCGGCCAGCGCCATCAGCCCGAGGCTGCGGGCATTGCCCTTGATGGTATGCAGTTGTCTAAGAGCCGCCGCGCTGCCCGAGGGTTCGCGGAGCCTTTCCGTAAGCTCCTTGAGCTCATCCTCGATATGCGGCATGAAGCGTTGCAAAGGCCGGGCATTGGCTTCCAAAAGTTCCCGCATGCAGCGCGTGATCGTTTCCGAAGTTTTCTGCGAAGCCTCAACCTCGGCCTCCAGTTTTTTATGGGCGGTGACATCGCGGATGACGAGCAGGACCTTATCCAGGCCGTGGCTCCCATAGTGCGGCTGCCAGAGCAGGTTCAAGATTCGATTGCGGCGGTGCAGTTCGAAAGGCAGCTGATGCGAGTTGAAGCTCCAGGATATTTCGTCTTCATCAAAAACATTGGCCAGGGCCGCGCGAACGGTGGCCTGCGCATCGGCGCTCAGTTCAGAGTCCTTAAAGAGCATGCTGAAAAGATCCTGGCCAGTCAGCTCACCGGAAATATCGAGGATCTGCGAGACGTGCGCGCTGTATTCCTTCCGAATCTTGAAGTCCTTTCCAAAGCGCAGGATCCCTTCTTCGATATTATCCAGGACCTCCTGCATGCGATCGCGCTGCGAACGGATCACCCGCGCCTGGCGCACGGAGTGGAGCATGAATCCGACGAGGACGAGGGAAACGCCCAGAAGACCGATCAGAATGCGGCTCATGCGTTCGGCCTCGGCGAGCCGCATGGTGCTGGTCCTATCCTTTTCCTCCAGCAGTTTATTCTCGGCGTCCTTGCGCTCCAGTTCCAGAACGCCTGCGATCTGCTGCAGCGTCTTGCTGTTATTCCGATTGTAGATGCGTTTGGAGGCCTTGATCCAACGGCGGGCGGTTTCCAGTTCCTTTTTCACATTGCCGAGCTGATGCCAGGCCTCCGTTTCCACCTCCAGTTCCAGCTCGTATTCACTGTTCGGATCGATGTCCAGGAGCTTGCTTCGCTCCTGCAGAGCCTCCAGGGCTTCCTGAGGACGGTTGAGGCGGACCAGGGTGGTGGCGCGGGTCAGAAGGCAGGCGCCGGACATGATGGTGTTCTTCATCTGCTTGAAGAGGACGCAGGATTCCTCATTCGGCTTGAGAGCCTCCTGATAGCGTTTCGCGCTGTTATAAGTGTCCGCCAGCTGACCAAGGTAATAAGGCAGAAGATCGGTTTTTTTCGAGCGGCGCGAGGCTGCGATCGCTTCCAGAAAAGTATCGATGGCCAGCTGATGCTCGCCGCGACGATTATGAAAGAACGCGAGGTTGATGTAATTGTTGCCGACCATATAGCGCATGCCTCGTGACTTGAAGTAGGCGATCGACTTATCCAGCATGAGTCGGCCTTCGTCGGAACGGCCGACGAATTCGTTGCGCGTGTAGACAAGCGCGAGGTTATTGATGATGTCGTGATAAAGAACGCCCTCGGGACGCCCTTGAATGGCCCGCAGCGCGCGACTGATGACTTCGATGGATTCCTTCGGCTTATCACCGCGTGCGAAGTAGTAGCCGAGGTTATTGCAGGCAAAGGCCAGAAGTTCGGGGTCTTTGGAATCTTCCGCCAGCTGGATGGATTTTTCATAGTGGGCCGTGGCCTCGACCGCTTTGCCATCGTACTCGTAATAAATGGCGAGCGCGCTGACAGCATGAACCCAGGGCCACATGTAGCGATGCTTTTCCGCGATCGTCAAAGCGGCTTCGGCCAGCTTTTTATGCTCCGCGACATTTTCCGCGAAGCTGGCGGCCTCAGCTCCGATCGCATAAAGGATCGCCGTGCGTTCGTCTTCCAGACCCTCGGGTTGGGATCGGAGCAGCGCCTTCACCGTGAGCAGGGTTTCATCCGGCTCGTTATAGGTTTGCTCCCAGAGCTGAAAAAGATCCGGAGGCAGGGCCGCATGAAGGGGAGGCGTTCGCAGGAAAAAGGCGGCAAGGATACTCACCCCAGTCAGGAGCCGAAGGAAAAGGGAGAGACCATGCTGCGGGCGGCCTTGGGCCATAGCGCGATATCCTGGAATGATTCTTTTTTGATTTCGGCCTTTTTTCCCAGAGTTTGAAGGTCTATCCTGGAAAAGTAAGCTTTGTCTCCGCCTCGCCACAGACTGCAAGGTGGGCTATAATTTCTTGAAAAATGATAGGAGCCCCGCCTCATGATGCGAATTCTGGCTTTCGGACCTTTACTGACCTTTTTCATGGCGTGCAGCACGATGAGCGGCGGCAGCGGCCCGGACGGCGAACGCCTGGAAATGACTGGCCTGGAGGAAATGTCTCTCGAATATATCAAAACCAAATGGGGCGAGCCGGAAACCAACATACCCAAGGGAGAAGGCCGCGTGGTGCACTATAAGAACATCCGCAGCCAGGACGAGGATCCTGTCACAGGCAAGGTCACGGTGAAGTCCTGCGAGGTGCGCCTCGATCTGACCAAGGAGTTGCTGGTGAAGACCTGGGAATATGAGAACTGCAAAGTCGTCACAAGCGGTAAATGATGCAGGGAAACTGTCGCATAATCGTCACGGGGCAGGTGAAATAAGCCTGTGGAATATGAGTCTTTTTGGTTAAGTTTTCATAAATGGACAACTGGCCAATTTCTTCCCAAACTGAGCCCAGTTTTAAAGCTCAGTAACGGACGCTGTCGTCAGCATTTGCGTAATGCTTGCTGGGACAGGCTTTGATGGGAAGGAAATGGACTATGAAAAAAGTCAGCGGGATCGTAAGAGGTGCAGTATCCCTTGGTGTTATGGGGCTTGCCGCCGCTTGCGGTGTGGCGCCTGCCGATCGTAGCGAAGTCAAAGTCACCAACGGTCGTGAAGTCGGTGAAACGGAATATCCTTCCGTCGTGCTGCTCTATGATCAAACGCAGGGAGCGATCTGCACCGGAACTTTCATCACGCCGACTGTCGTCCTGAGCGCGGCGCATTGCACGATGGGTGGCAAAGTCGATGCCGATGGCAATGTGGATCTGAAACTGGCCATCATCAAAATCAGCGATGCTGCCAATAAAAAAGCTGAACTCGTCGCGGAGTCCACCGCCATCGTGCGGAACCCGCTTTGGGATAAAAACGGCGGCAACGTGAATAAATACGACCTGAGCCTCATCTCCTTCCCGCAAGGCACAGCCCAGGCTGTGAGTTCCATCGCGTCCACCCCTGCCAAGGCCAAAGACAAGTTCACGATCGTGGGCTATGGCCTTAATCAGATGAAAGATGTAAGCAAGGGCGACAGCGCGGGCGTGAAACGCGAAGGCGTGAACTCGGTCAGCAGCGTGAGCGGTGGTTTTATTCAATTCACCGGCAAGGATTCCACCACCACAGGTGATGGTACGGATTCGTCGTCGGCTTCGGGCGACAGCGGCGGCCCGCTCTTTATTAACGGAAAAGTCGCAGGCGTCACATCAGGCGGCGGCTGGGGTGGTTTTGGCCGGACCCGTTCGATGTATGTCGACCTTTGGTCCGCAGAATCCCGTGCGTTCCTGGCTAAACATCTGGACTCCAACTGATAAACGGCTTCAGTCTTAGTCTTTTTTCAAGGCTCCCGGTCCCTCCGGGAGCTTTTTTTATTGATCTTAATGGCATGTTGTGGGGATTCTCGTTAAGCTCAGGATGATTCTTCGTGCGAATAAAAACTTGCAAGGCCCCATTGCCTGCAGGTTAAAACAATTACGTTCGTCCGCATGCCGTCCCCATACCAGGAGTCATACCATGACGCATGTTCCCTTCTTGACCCGCTGTCTTGTGCTCACCGGCCTTTTCGCCCTGAGTTCCCACGCGTTGGGCAAGGCTGTCACCGTCAACCTTCTGCCTGATGAATCCAAGGTCTCGTTCAAAGCGCTGGCCACACTGCTGACGATTCAGGGCAAAGGTTCCGGCGTGCGTGGCAGCTTCAAAATATCCGGCCCCAAAGCCATCGAAGGCAAGGCGACGCTGCCCCTGGATGGGCTGACGACCGAGATGAGCCTGCGCGATAAGCATATGAAGAGCGAAAAGACTCTGTACGTGGCGAAATACCCCGAAGCCGTGTTCGTCCCGACCCAACTGCCCTGGGAAGATCCCAGCGAGGTCTTGAAAAAGAAAACGGACAAGGCGCATTTCGAAGGCAAGCTGACTCTTCACGGTGTGGAAAAACCCGTCAGCGGTGACGTATCGACGGAATTCGCCGGGGATAAGGTGAAATATACCTTCAATTTTCAGGTGAAGCTCTCGGATCATGATATCCCGCTGCCGTCCTTCAGTGGCGTGAAGGTCAAGGATGATGTGGAAGTGATGGTGGAAACTCCTGCCAAGGTGGTTGTTCAGTGAGGCTACATTTTTTATCTCTGTGGGTGCTCGCCCTTGGTTTCTTGTCCTCTTCGGCCTTTGCGTTTCCTGATACGGCGCGGCATGGATATGTGAACTGCGGAGTCTGCCACGTCAGCATTAGTGGCGGTGGTACCCTGACTCCTTATGGCCGCGCGCTGTCGGCTGAATTTATGAGCACCTGGGCCCAGGAGGACGAGGGTCAGCCGCTGCACGGTGCGGTGAAAAATATTCCGGAATCCCTTTTGGTAGGCGGCGGTTTTCGCTCAGTGCAAACCTATGCCGATAATCCCCGCTTCAAGCAGGGCCGCTATTTTCTGATGCAATCCGACATTGAGCTCGGGTGGACAACAGAACGCGTCACCGCGCTGGCGAGTTTCGGACTGAACATCAATTCGCCGGACACCAAGGATGATGATGAATGGGAAAGCGCGCGGCACTTCGTCATCGTGAACTTCACGGAGAATATCAGCGTCCGCGTCGGCAAGTTCATGAAGAACTTCGGTCTGACGATTCCGAATCACACGACCCAGATTCGACGGGGACTCGGCTGGGATGAGTTTTCGGAAACGTACAACGCGGAAGTGAATTACGTGACGGAAAACTATATCGTCAGCTTCACGGGCATCGGCGGCAGGCCGGATGATGATGAAGTCGACAGTGAAAAGGGCTTTGCGGTGTCCGGTCAGTACCTGAGCCTGAAGCCCAACATTCGCGCCGGTGGCAGTTACTTCTCGGGGCGTGCGACCGATGACACCGAACGCGAGATCTTCGGCCCCAACTTCGTCTGGGGTATCACGCAAAGCCTTTATTTACAGGGTGAATACGATTGGGTGCGCGTGGCGCCCGTCACCGGCGAACTCCTGGAAGGTTATGCGACCTATACGCAGGCCGGCTATGAAGTGCTGCGTGGACTCGATCTGACTCTGATGCACGAGATGAAGAAGAATGACAGACAGGACAGCGAACTCGCCTTTCAAGGCTATGGTCCCGGCCTTCGCTGGCAGCCGCGTCCGCATTTTATCCTGACCGGCCAGTGGCAGAAGCAAAAGACACCGCTCTATGCCAAGGCTGTGGACGGTGCGTTCTTTGTGCTGCAGTACTGGTTATAAAAAAGAGCCGGAGGCTTACTCCGGCGTTCCCTGAGCAATCCAGGCCCCGAGCAGCGCCCGCAGATCGGCTGACATCGCGCCACCTTTCGGCATGCGCTTGGAATCCACGGTCGAACGCTGGATCTCCGCCGCCTCGGCTTTCGCCGCCGCATAGCCATCCAGATTCACTCCACCCTGATTGCCGCCGCCACTCGAATGACAGCTGATGCAGTAAGGTTCCAGGACCTTGGATTGAATTTCGGCAAAGCTCACCGGAGTCGCAGGATCCACGGTGACCGTTTCCGCGCCGTCGTCCTTTTCCTCTTTAAAATTGCAGCCGCTCAAAGGGGCCACGGCCAGGAGCACACTCATAAGAAAACGCCGACTGATGGCGACAGAATGAAACATGGATACCCTCCCTACGCGGCGCGCCGCTGATCCTTACTGAAAGATAAACTTATTAACCTCTTGATACCACGACTTTTAATAGGCACATGGCCTTGGGAATCAGCCGCAGCCGAAGGCCGTCTCGGGGAGCATTGTTCCCTTCCGATACACTTCGCATGCGAAGTCTGTTTTTTTATATCCTGAGTTTCTTTGCAAGCGTTTTTCCTAACGCTCGGGGGGCGCTTTACGCTCAAGATGCCCTGCGCCTGCCCCCGCAGGGGAGGCTCGATGTTCGCTTTGAAAACCAGGTCAGCACCATTTTGGACAAGACCGGCGCCTTTCATGAGAATCCTGATCAGCTTCTGACTCAGGAATGGACCCAGAATATCGCCCGCAGCAGCCTGAATATGGGCTATTCGAATGCCACGCTCTGGGTTCGCTTCCGTCTGATGGCAGAACCAGCTCTGGCCCCGCGCCTTGTGATCTCGATGAAAGAAGCCAGCCTGAATCGCGTTGTTCTTTACGAACTGGTCGAAGGTCGCCTGCTCAGGCGTGCCCAGGGCGGTGGAGCCCTGCATTCCAGGGATCGGTCCATCAATAGCCTCGGTATTCATCTGCTGCTGGAAACGCCGCCGCCGGGCCCTCATGAATACGTGCTGTCGATCCAGGCCATGGGTGGGGTTTTGGATGGGGCCTTCACCCTGCATGAAGCCAATTCCTGGATCGCCCATCGCATGACGCCCGCCCTGATTTTCCAGGGCGTCTTCTATGGCTTGCTTTTCGCCCTCATGATCTCCAATGCGCTGACCTTCGTCATCACGCGCCAGCGCGTTCATCTTTATTACGTCGCCTACGGTTTCTGCGTGGTCTCCACAGTGGCGAATTTTGAAGGTATCTTCGATTGGCTCATGCCCTGGCCGGCGGTGGGCGGATGGATTTATCTGGCGCCGATATTTTCGAGCTGCCTCGCCATCAGTCTTTTTCTGATGCTGAAGAATTTTTATGAGGCGGACGCCCGTTTCCCACGCCTCGCGCTTCTGTTTAAACTCATGATCGCCATCAACATCCTGCCCATAATCTTCACCATCCTGGGCTTTTCCAGAGCCGCCAGTCAGCTGATCAATATCCAGATCATCCCCGCCACCATCCTGGTCGTGGCCAGCGGCTGGTACGTCTGGCGGGAAGGGTTTCGTCCGGCGCTTTATATGATCATCGCGCGACTTCTCATGCTGGCCTTCACGGCTGTGATCATCATGAAACTTTATAACCTGGTGCCGTCCAATACCTTCACCGAGTATGCGTTTCACATCGGGACTGTGCTTGAGATGATGATCGTATATTTCGGTCTGGCCCATCGCATGAAAAATCTTGAAAGCCAGAAGGACAAAGCCGAGCAGAATGAACGCCTCGCCACCGTCCGCCTCGACTGGTTCAATACCCTGGTCCGCGTGATTACGCATGATATGTCCACGCCCATTTCCGTAATCTCGACCTCCGTGGATCTGGAGCTGCGGCGTCATCAGCCGTCAAGCTCTCTGAAACGCAATCTGGAACGAATCCAGCGGGCTGTGAATCAGCAGCATGACCTGCTCGGGCATGTTCGTGAAATGATCGCCGTCACCACCGGCAAAAAAACTTTGCACTGCGTGCCGATCGAGCTGCAGGGAAAACTCAATGGCCTGCTTTTGAATTTTGCGGAGCGGATGGAAGCCAAGCAGATCCGCGTGCAGCTCGATAAGCCGGAGGAACCGCTTTACGTCCTGGCCGAGGCAACCGCGCTGGAGCATACGATCCTCAGCAATTTCATGTCGAATGCGATCAAATTCTCCCAGCCCGGCGGTACGATCCAGATCCAGCTTCTGGAGGAAGGCGAACAGGCCGTGATCCGCTTTCGGGATCAAGGCATCGGTATTCCGCCTGACCTGATCGACAAACTCTTTGATCCGACCAAAGCCACATCCCGTCCGGGGACCGCCCACGAAAACGGTACCGGATTCGGCCTGCCCATTGCCCAGGTTTACATCGAACAGTTCAATGGCACGGTTTCTGTCAGCTCGCAGGTTGCGGCTCAGGAAGGCGATCCATCCGGAACCACTTTTGAAATTCGTTTGCCTCTGTGTGCGGCAGAGGCCGACGGTCGAGAAACCCGTATTTCAGCCTGAATTTTATACGTCCAAAAAGCCTGTATGAGAAACACTTCAGTCTGTGGTTTCCCGCGAGATTCCATTGAGTATTCAGTCGAATCGTTTGACATCCCTGGCGAATGTTGCTAATGGCCTGATAGGCTTGGTGCGCTTTACTCTGGAGTCGTCAAACGTGTTCAGTAAAAAGTCGGTCGTGCGTGAACGCTGGATTATGGGATGCCTGTTACTGGCGTCCTTTGTAGTCTTTGTCTTGGATTCGCGTGCAGCTTTGGGAGTCGCAGTCTGGATTCCTTATATCGCATTCGTTGCTCTGTCCCTTTTCACGGGACGCCCTGGCTTTCCCATAGTCCTGGCCGGCCTAACGTCGCTTGGGATCATCCTTGGCTTCTTCAAAACTACCGATGAAGAACTCACGCGTTCGGTCGTCATCATCAATCGCAGTTTCGGAGCTGTGACCCTCTGGCTCGTCGCCTTCGTGGTCTATCGTTTCCTTATAGCCCAAAGGGATCTGGCGCGGCAGCAGGAGGAAACAGAGACGGCGCATGCCCGTCTGCAAAAGCAGGATTGGGTGAACCAGGGTCGTGCACGCATCAGCGAAGCGATCCGCGGGGACATGACGATCGAGACTATGACGACCGTGTTTTTGCGAACAGTCGCGCAATACTTGGACGCCGCCCTGGGCTCGTTTTATCTTCTGCAGCCGACGCAGGAACTCGAACGCGTCGCGACCTATTGCTATGCGGTCGGCTCGGAAACGAAAAAGACCTTCAAACTGGGTGAAGGCTTGATCGGTGAAGCGGCGGTCAGCCAGCGCATGCTGGAGCTGAAAAATCCGCCGGAGTCCTATCTGGTGGTCGAATCCTCCTTGGGTCGCACGTCGCCCGCGCATCTTGTGGTGATACCGCTGGTCTTCAACGATCATGTCGTCGGAGTGCTGGAACTGGCGAGCCTTCGCGAACTGAATGCCGAAGCGCTGCATCTTTTGGAGTATGCGAGCGAATATGCCTGCATTCGCATCAATGCCGCCCTGAAGCGCATACGTCTGCAGGAACTTTTGCTGCAGACGCAGAAGCAGGCTGAGGAACTTCAGGCGCAGCAGGAAGAACTGCATGCGACCAACGAGGAACTGAGCCAGCAGGCCCGCGCCCTGATGCAGGCCCAGGCTCAGCTGGAAATGCAGCAGACCGCGCTGGAAGAAAGCAATGCCGAGCTGGAGCAGCAGCACGCCCATCTCGAAGATCAGAAAAAACAGCTGGAATCAGCCAACCGCAATCTGCGCGAAGCCAAGCTCACAGCTGATCAAAAAGCCCGCGAGCTGGAAACCGCCAGTCGTTATAAGTCGGAATTCCTGGCGAACATGTCGCACGAACTGCGCACGCCATTGAATAGTATCCTGCTCCTTGGGCAGATGCTCCAGCGCAATAAGGCCGGTAATCTGACCAGCGATCAGCTGGATTCCGCGCGCATGATACAGGCGGCCGGCGAGGACCTGCTCAATCTGATCAATGACGTCCTGGATCTGTCCCGCGTCGAGGCCGGCAAGCTTGAACTCGTGCGGGACGAGTTGCTGATGTCCAGCCTTAAGAAAAGTATCGAGCGCAGTTTCCAAAGCCTCGCGCAAAGCAAGGGCATAGGTCTTCGTTGCCTCGTCACCGATACCTGTCCCACGATGATCGTCAGCGATCCGCAGCGGGTCGAGCAGATTGTCAAAAACTTCGTATCCAATGCCATCAAATTTACCGAAAAAGGCGCTGTCACCGTGCGGCTGAAAGCAGCGGGCCCCGAACATCCGGGCTATGCTCTGGCCATCGAAGTCCAGGATACTGGCATCGGCATCCCCAAGGATAAGTTCGAAGTCATCTTCGAAGCCTTCCGCCAGGTCGATGGCAGCATCGGTCGGCGCTATGGCGGCACGGGCCTTGGGCTTTCCATTTCGCGTGATCTATGCGGTCTTTTGCAGGGACATATCTTGATTCAAAGCGAAGAGGGCCTGGGCAGCACCTTCACGCTGCTCCTGCCCCAGGAACTGCCGGAATCCATCAGCCCGGCCGCCGTTCCCCAGCCCAAGGAAACTCCTCCGGCGCGTGAAAAGCCGGCGCCTTTGGTCCCTCAGGCGCTGCGTGAGGAGTTTCATGACGACCGCCTGGATCTCAAGCCTTCGGATCAGACCATTCTTGTGATCGATGATGATGCTCACTTCGCTCAGATGCTGAGGGAACTGGTGCATGAGCGCGGCTTCAAATGCCTTCTGAGCGACAGCGGCGAGCGTGGCATTCAGGATGCCATGGAGTTTTTACCAGATGGCATCGTGCTGGACCTTGGACTGCCGGGAATCAGCGGCATGGAGGTGCTCGAAAAACTGAAATCCGATCCGCATACGCGGCCGATTCCGGTGCATGTGATCTCGGGTTCGGATTACAGTCGCAACGCTCTTTATCTGGGCGCGATCGGTTACCTCATGAAGCCGGTGAGCCTCAGCGATGTGCAGCTCGCTTTGCAGCGCATCGAGAATCTGAGCGAAAAAGCCGTCAAGAACATCCTGATCGTCGAAGACGATTCCATACAGCTCCATGCCATGACCCAATTGATTCAGGGTTCGGACTCCGTTCATATCACCGGCGTCACGAGCGGCCGCAAGGCTTTGGAAGAACTCCGCCGACAGACCTTTGACTGCATGGTCCTTGATTTGAAGCTGCCGGATATGACCGGACTTGAGCTCTTGGAAAAAATGAGCCGCGAGGAAGGCCTGGGTCATCCCCCTGTGATCGTCTATACCGGCCAGCGCCTGTCGCGGGATGAAGAGCAGCGCATTCGCCGCTATGCGGAAGCCATCGTGGTCAAAGGCGCCCGTTCGATGGAAAGGCTTCTGGATGAAACAACGCTCTTTTTGCATCGGATCGAGGATAATCTTCCCGTCAAATCCCAGGCGCTCCTGAAGGAAGCGCGGCTTTTGGAACGGTCCTTCGCGGATGCGCGCATCCTGCTCGTCGATGATGATATGCGAAATCTCTTCGCCTTGGTCCATGTGCTCGAAGATCGCGGCGCGATGGTGATCACGGCGCGCAACGGCCAGGAGGCGCTGGACGTCCTCGATAAGGATCCTTCCATCAATATCGTTCTGATGGATGTGATGATGCCGGTCATGGACGGCCTGGAAGCCATGCAGAGAATCAGACAGAATAAGCTATGGAAACAGCTGCCGATCATCTCGCTGACCGCCAAGGCCATGAAGGGTGATCAGGAAAAATGCCTGGCTGCGGGGGCCAATGATTATCTGGCCAAGCCCGTGGACATGGAACGCCTCGTCTCGCTGATTCGTGTCTGGCTCGCGCCGCAGGGATTTTAGCATGACCGCGGGCGTGCCTTTGGAGCCTTGGGCCATGCAAGCTTTGGTGGATGGCATCTATCAAAGATACGGCTATGATTTCCGGGCCTATACCGCCGAGTCGCTGAAGCGTCGTTTCCAATTCGTGATGAAGCGCTTCGCTGTGGGATCCTTTGATCAGCTGCAGGACATGATACTCAGCGACCCCGATTTTTTCCTGGATGTTCTGGGGCATCTGACCGTGACGACGACGGAACTTTTTCGCGATCCGGCTTTCTATGCGGCATTGAATCGGGAGGTGCTGCCCCGCCTCGCGACCTATCCGTCGATCAAGATCTGGCATGCGGGCTGTTCATCGGGGGAAGAGGTCTATTCGCTGGCCATCCTTCTGCGTGAGGCCAACCTTCTGCAGAATACGGTGATCTATGCGACCGATATCAATCCCTTGGCCCTGGACAAGGCGCGGGCCGGCGTCTATCCGGTCACGTCCATTCAGAAGGCCACGGAGAATTACCGCTCTGTCGTTCCCAACGGGGATTTTTCACGCTACTATGTGGCCAACTATGGAATGGCGGCTTTGGATCGACGTCTGCGTGAATCCATCGTGTTCGCGGAGCATAACCTGGTCACGGATAGTGTTTTTTCCGAAGTGCAGCTGATCCTGTGTCGCAATGTTTTGATTTACTTTGATAAGGCGCTGCAGGAGCGTGCTCTGAAGCTTTTTGATGAGAGTCTCTGTCATCGAGGGTTTTTAGCCGTGGGTATCAAGGAAAGTCTGCAGTTCTCCTTGCTGGGCCCTGCCTATGAAGAAGTCGTTCCAAGGACCCGAATCTATCAGAAGAGGATTTCATGCAGCCAGCAAAAATACTGATCGTGGATGATCGCAAGGAAAACCTGCTTCTGATGACCCGCATCGTCGCGGAGCTGGGAGAGGAAATCCATCAGGCCTCATCGGGCGCCGAAGCGCTCAGCCTGTCGCTGGATCATGAGTTCGCTGTCATCCTTCTGGATGTGCAGATGCCCGATATGGACGGCTTTGAAACGAGCGCCCTGCTCCGCGGTCGCGCGCGCAGTCGGGCGACTCCCATCATCTTTGTGACCGCCGCTGCGCACAGCCCGCACATGATGTTCAAAGGCTATGAATCCGGTGCGGTGGATTTCCTTTATAAGCCGATCGATAGTTTCGTGCTCCTCAGCAAGGTCCGGGTCTTCGTCGAAGCCTACAAAAGTCGACTGATGCTGCGCGAGAGCGAAGAGAAATACCGGGTTCTGACTGAAGTCAGCCCGCATATCGTCTGGACGGCGAATGCCGCGGGCGGGATTACTTATCTGAGCCCGCGGTGGCAGGAATACGGCAACGTCGAGGCCGAAAATCTTCAAGACAATTGGATGGCCGCGATCCATCCCGATGAGCAGGCGCGCTATCAGGCGGAATGGCAAAGGGTCCTGGACGAAGGCGGCAGTTTTGAAGCCGAGCTCCGACTGCTGCGACGCACCGATCGCAGCTGGCGCTGGCATCTCCTTCGAGGCCAGCCGCTGCTCGATGGGCAGGGCGGTATCAGCCGATGGATCGGCGGCGCCACGGATATCGACGATCAGAAGCGGGCCGAAGAGGCTTCGCGTCAGGCGCAGATCCTGGCGGACGAAGCCAACAAAGCCAAAAGCACTTTTTTGGCCAATATGAGTCATGAAATTCGCACGCCACTCGGGGCCATCCTGGGTTTCAGCGAACTTTTGAAAGAACCGGAAAGCAGCGGCTTAAGCCCGGCGCAATGCATCGAAGCCATTCAGCGCAATGGTTCGCTCCTTGCCCGGCTCATCGACGACATCCTGGACTTGAGCAAGGTCGAAGCCGGCAAACTGGAAACGGAAAAAGTGCCCGTGAACCTCTCCGAGCTTGTCCAAGAATCCCTGATCGGACTTCGCCTGAAGGCCGATGAAAAGGGCCTCGATCTTGCGCTGACCTGGGTGGATCCTTTGCCTCCAGTGATCCTCACGGATCCTTTGCGTCTGCGGCAGATCCTTTTGAACATCATCGGCAATGCCATCAAGTTCACAGCTCATGGCCGCGTTGCGGTTCATGTCGCCAGTGATGCGGAAGGCGTGGATGAAGCGCGGATCAGCATTCTGGTCCAGGATACGGGCGAAGGCATGACGTCCGAGCAGAGCGGCAAACTTTTTCAGCCTTTCACGCAATCCGATACATCCATGACAAGACGTTATGGAGGCACGGGTCTGGGCCTTGCGCTCTCGCGTCAGCTGGCGCAGGCCATGGGCGGCGACCTTGCTCTTGTGAGCAGCGTTCCCGGAGTCGGCAGCACCTTTCGCATCGAGCTCAAGGTCGGTGTGCTGCAGCTTCCCCAGGACGAGCCCGCCCCCAAGCCGGCACCCGTCTCCGACAGCAGCAAGGGCCGTCCGCAGCTGAAAGGGATTCGCGTGCTGGTGGTCGATGATTCGTCGGATAATCAGCTGATGATGAGCCGCTTTCTTCAGGGGGCCGGGGCCTCAGTGGCTTTGGCGAGCGATGGCGAGGAAGGAGTCCAGAAGGCGCTGGCCGAGGACTTTGATGTCGTGCTCATGGACGTGCAGATGCCGCGGCTTGATGGTTATGAGGCCACAGCCAGGCTTCGGGCGCAAGGCTACCGAAAACCTATCGCGGCTTTAACGGCCCACGCCTTTCCCGAAGAGAAAAATCGCTGCCTCGCGGTCGGCTATACCGCGCATCTCAGTAAACCCGTCAATCCAAAGCTCCTCTTCGAGCAGGTGGCTTATCTGGCTCAAAAACAGAACGGCTGATGCAGGGCACCAGCCGTTCTCAAAACTATTTCCCGTTAGATTCTGTCACTATCTTCACGATCGCAGCGCGCAATCGAAAAAACCGAAGGAAGAGAGTCAGAAGGAACAATGATTCCCTCTGACCGGAATCGATCTTGCCTTGTGTCCAGACCAACCAGATCAGGGAAGCCGGCGGGACATTTCTGATAATATTGATAATGAATCTCATTTGCAATATATAATTCATCTCAATGTTTTTTATCAATAAAATTGATTATTTAAACTTCGGGAAGCGTAGATTGCTTTTGCACCCTATAAACAGTAAAGAAGCGAAGACCATAAAAAGGACAGCTGCCGTGTGGAATCTTCGGGTTCTGTTTAGTCAATATGACCTTTCGAGCTTCGGTCTGCATCGCCGGCTGCGCGACGCGACCCACGGGGATCGTTTCCGTGCGCGTATGCTGCTGGGCCTTAGCATCGTCTGCATGATTTTCGTGCCGATCATTTATTTTTACATGCTGCCGAGTTTCTACGGCACCTTCATCACCCATTCGATCGGCTTCGCTCTTCTATTCCTGGGGGCTTTTTTCGCGGTCATCCTTCTGCGTTTTGCCGGTTCGTTTCGTCTTGCGGCTGCTGTGCTGCTCGGTTGTCCTTTGCTTGGGCTCAGTCTTTTCGCCATTATGGAGGGGGTTGCTGTATCCGGAACCTACTTTTGGTTTGCCGGACTCGGGCTTTTCGGTCTTTACGTCCTTGGGCTCCGTATCGGCAAATACTGGTGCTTCGTGGTGCTCATCCTCCAGCTGTCCCTGATTCAAAACTTCAAGGATAGCCCAGACCAGATACCCGTCGGCATGTCACGCGAAGACTTCGTGAATATCTTTTGGGGCGATGTGCTGGGCGTCACGCTCGGCATCTGGACCATCGCTGCGCTTTACGAGCTGCAGCGCAAGCGTTTCGAACGCGACCTGAAGCTGGCTCAGGCTGAAATTCTGCAGCATCGCGAGAAGCTGATGCGTGATGCAAGGCTCACGGAACTCGGGCAGATGGCAGGGGGCGTGGCGCACGAAATCAATAATCCTTTGGCCATAGTCCATGGTTATACAGTGCGTTTGCGGCGTGAGCTGGAAAAAGCCAAGCCCTTGTCAGACGAACAGAAGGCCATGTTCGCCAGCATCGAACGCAGCTGTCATCGCATCTCAACCATATCGCGTGCCCTGCTTTCCTACGCGCATGAAGGTTCCTATGAGCAGGATGTTGTTTTCTCCCTGCACAAACTCAAAGAGGAATGCCTGGAGCTTTGCCAGGAGCGCATGCACAGTCGCGATATCACCCTGCATGTCGAGGCTTCGAACCTGGAGCAAAAAATTTCCGGCAAATATGTGAAGCTTCTCCAGATCATCGTGAATCTTTTGAATAACGCGATCGATGCGGTCACGAGCAGCGACGAAAAATGGATTCGACTGGAACTTTCCCTCGACGGGCAGGAGCTGCATGTGGCGGTCGAGGACAGTGGCGCGGGCATACCTGAGCACCTGCGGGAACGGATCAAATCACCGTTTTTTACGACCAAGCCCATCGGCAAGGGAACCGGACTGGGACTGAGTATCGTCGATGGCATCATTCGGGATATGGACGGGGAGTTTTTTTTGGATACCAAGGCTCCGCATACACGCTTTGTGGTGCGGTTTCCGCTCGCGCTGGTGATCACGGAGCCCTGATCTTGCACATGATCAGTTGATGGGTTCGCGCGGATCAAAGGCGGCCAGAAGATCGGCCAGCTCATCCGCATGCTCCTCTTCCACGGCCAGGATGGATTCCAGAACGCGCCGGGTCGTCGGATCGGTTGTGCCGATGAAGCGAATAGCGGCACTGTAGGCGTCGACAGCGATGCGCTCGGCGATCAGATTTTCCTTGATCATATCCACGAGGCTTTCGCATTCGGTGTATTGCGTATGGCTGCGGCGGGCGAACGAGGCAGGATCAAGATCCGGCTTGCCGCCCAGCTGTTTGATGCGATCGGCCAATTGATTGGCATGTTCCTCTTCCTGGCGCGCATGCTCGAAAAAGTGTTTGGCAATGGGCTCGGCGTGCAGTCCTTGCGCCGACTTGGCATGCTGAGTGTAGCGCAGGACGCAGATCCATTCGGTCGCCAGGGCGCTGTCGAGAATTTTCAGTATAGCCCGACGATCCGCCTGGTAATTGGCTGTTACAGCGCCATCCTGCATCTGAGCCCGCGCATTTTTACGAATCTGCTCGATATCCAAAATAAATTCACTCATCCTGCTTCTCCTTAGGCAAGTGTTCGGCCTATTCTACTTTCAAGGCGTGTGCCAAGGTTCGAAGCTGTCACTGAAACAAGACAGACTCGACCGGCATGACCTTTGCTTCTTCCCACGTGGAGTCGAACCATTTCATGGATGAGGAAAGCAGTGATCACGGGAAATTCGATACGCTATACGCTGGAAATGATGTTGGCTGCCATCCTGAGCCTTACAGCCATGATGTCGATTGCAGTAGCGGTGACGGTGGTGATCCTGCTTTCGGGTGCGGCCCTGATTACAATGGCCATCATGTCGGTGGCGGGATAAAGAGAGGCGGGGAGCCGGTCGAAAACCGGCCGAATCTGCTCAGGCTGTCCCAGACCTTTACGCCTGCCCCAGCATACGCGAGATCAAAAACGCCATCTCTAAACTCTGTGAATAGTTCAAACGCGGGTCGCAGTAAGTTTCATAGTTCTGGTCCAGCTGATCCGCGGTAATGCCCGCGGCACCGCCAATACATTCGGTGACGTCCTGTCCCGTCAGCTCAAAGTGAATACCACCCAGCGCGCTGCCTTCCTTCTTATGCACTTCGAAGCTTTCCTGCACTTCGGCCAGGATCGCATCGAAATCCCGGGTCTTGATTCCGCCCTCGGTTTTGATGCCATTGCCGTGCATGGGATCCACGCTCCAGACCACGGGAAGGTCGGCCTTCCGCACAGCCTGAATCAGCGAAGGCAGGTGCTTATGGACCTTGCCTTCGCCATAGCGGGAAATCAGCGTAATCTTGCCTTCCTCAAGTTTGGGGTTGAGGGTGCGGCATATTTCGATAATTTCCTTGGGATCGGACGAAGGTCCCACCTTCAAGCCGATGGGATTGGCGATCCCGCGGAAATATTCAATATGAGCGCCATCGAGCTGGCGCGTGCGGTCACCGATCCAAAGCATGTGCGCGCCCAGATTATAGAAGCGGTTCTGCTCGGCCACGAAATGGGTCAGAGCCTCTTCCAATGGCAGGAGCAGGCCCTCGTGCGAGGTGTAGAATTCCACCGAGCGCAGGCTCTCTTCACGATTGCCAAGGGCCTCCATGAAAACGATCGCATCGCGGATACTTTTGACGATGCGTTCATAATCGGTCCTTTGCGGGACCTTGTTCACAAAGGTGAGATCCCAGTTCTGCGGCTGATGCAGGTCGGCGAAGCCACCCTTGGTCAGAGCCCGGACGTAATTCAGCGTGCTCGCGGCCAGAAGATAGGCGCGCTTGATCCGCCGTGGGTCCGGTTTCCGCGCTTCGAGGTTGGCTTCGAAGGAATTGATGATATCCCCACGATAGACGGGTATTTCCTGGCCATCGACGATTTCCGTATCCTGGGAACGAGGCTTGGCATACTGGCCCGCCATGCGGCCGATGCGGACCACGGGTTTACGCAGGCCATAGCAAAGGACCACCGACATCTGCAGAAGGATCTTCAGCTTGCTCGTGATCGCTTCCTTGTTGCAGTCCTGAAAACGTTCAGCGCAGTCCCCACCCTGCAGAACGAAGACTTCACCGCGACCGGCCGCCGCCAGGTACTGCTTCAGACGATCGACTTCACCCGCAAAAATCAACGGAGGAAGCTTGCGCACTTCCCCCAGCACCTCGTTCAGAAGCGGAAGATTATCGTACTGCGGCTGCTGCTTGATGGGGCGAGCGCGCCATGATTCGGGCGTCCAGGGATTTGCGTGGCTCTGCATACGGGTCCTGCCTGTGTGTTCACGGTCTTGCAGTCTAGCCGAGGCTGCGGGGAAGTCCAATCCTTTGGTGGGATTCGAGGACAAAAATGTCAGGCCTGTTGGATCATTCTGTCAGCGTAGGTCTGAATCATACCCAGGACATTACGCAGTCCATTCCGACGATTCATGGACAGTAGCTCGGTGATGCCAGCCTCCGCCAAAAATTCAGGCGACAGACTTTTAATCTCTTCCGCGGTGCTGTCATTATAGACCTGGAGCAGCAGGGCTATGATGCCTTTCACGATCATGGCTTCAGAATCAGCCATGAAACGGAGTCGATCCCCTTGGATCTGCGGCACCAGCCAGGCCCTTGAAATACAGCCCTTCACCAAAAAAGGGTCGATTTTCAGCTGCGCGGGTAACTCCGGCATATTCTTGCCGTATTCGATGATGGCCTTGAGTCGCTCATCTTTATCAGAAATGCCCTTCAGTTCCGCCATGATGCGGTCTTTTCGGGTCAGGATGCTTTCCATGATTTTCCTCCCGTCTCGCAGACTTGCTGCGATCGACCCTAAGCTATACCGAAGACCTGACCCCTCCGCAAGCGACGCCGAAGCCTCCTTGATTTTGGGTGAAATCATAAAGACTTGGCGCTTTTCCTTAAGGGAAAGGGGAAAAAGGCCGATCCTGGACACTGGACCAAAGGTCAATGGGGATAGAGGGGGTTTCAGTGAAACGCTTCATGAGTACCGCGCTTGTCGCGGCAGCTGCGGTATTGTCCGCGGTCGGGTGCAAGGCCGGTAAAGGGCCTATGGCCCCGGAAGAACAGACGAAATTTTTTGATGGGGGCGCCGATGCAACTTCGGGCCAAACCCTGCCGATAGGTTCCATTGAAGGACAGGATATCGAATTAGGACAAGGGGAGGCTTCCAATGACGGCACTCAAGATAATGTTCCGCCCGGAAATAATCAGCAAACTCCCCCAGCGGATGGTGCAGCTGGTGCTGGTACCCCAGCTCCCGCGCCGACGGCAACTCCGGCCCCAGCGCCGCCATTTTACCCGGCATCTTGCGCGGAGATTAAGAAGGCGAAGCCGGATGCGGTCAGCGGGGTCTTCAAGATTTATCTGAATGCAGCCCAGGAAACTCGCGTCGCCATCGATGCGTCATGCGACATGACGGAAGATGGCGGTGGCTGGACCCTTCTGCTCAACTATTCTCACAAAGCCAACACCAATCCGCCTTTGAGCGTGCGGACGAGCGATCTGCCTTTGCTCGCCGGTGATGCGCTCGGGACGGATGAATCGACTCTGGTCAAGAACTGGGGGCATGCAGGCAATGCCATGCTTCGCAATTTCGCCGTAAAAGAGCTGCGTTTTTACTGCCGCTCTTCACAGAATCCACGCATCGTTCATTTCAAAACGCAGGACCCAGGCTGCATCACCTCGGCCCAGCAAGGCACAGGCAGCTGCGTGAATGTTCGAAACGGCTTCGTGAAACTCACCGGCCACACCGGAATTCTTCCGGCAACGGCCGATCGCTCGCGGATCAATGAGGGTGATTTCGCCCTGACGCGGGATAGTTTCACTCAGGATCAGGCGGGTAACGATACCACCTGGAGCATGCGCGCGAACAATAACAACGCGTGGGAGTGCGATTTCGGATCCAATGATTTTGTCGATGATACCATTCATCGCATCTGGTTCCGCTGAAAACAGCCATATTTCCGGCTTGGCATGTAATCTGCAAAATCCTCCTCGACGCATGGAAGAGGAGGACACTTCATGCAAACCCTATACGATGAAAAACACGCGAACGGAAAACTGCAGGGAAAAATCGTACTGATTACCGGCGATGACTTGGACAAGGGGCGCGACGTCGCCATCTTTTTCGCTCGGGAAGGCGCCGATATCATTATCAACTACAAGCCCCAGGAACAGAAAGAGGCCATCGACTTTTTGCGCTACATTCGCGCAGAAGGACGGCGCTGTTTCATGATCCCAGGGAATCTACAGGATATCGCGGCCAGCAAAACACTGATCGAGAAATCGCTGAAGCCGTTTGGGCGAATTGATATCCTCATCAACAATCAGTCGAAGAACGCACACGCCCCGTTCCCAGAAGAAGAACAGGGTGTGCGTGTCTAGACTCAGGTGGCATGCCTATTGGTCAGAGCCTGGCTGGTACCACAGGTATTCTGATCAGCATGCGCCTTGTCCTGCGTCCTGCCGCCTTCGATCGGAGTGGGATAAAGAAAGCAAATCAGACCGATGAGCCACTTGAGAGTCAGCATAGCCGCCTCCTTTCACGCAGGATAATATGGGTGCTGGATCTGCAGATGCACCTTCTTCACGTCGAAGACGCGATAGAAGCGTTTCAGCCGCAGGCCTTCCATGAGCATGACGATGCCGAGGAGCACGGCGTAGGCCCCTACCATCCAGGAGATGCTCACATACGAGAATGCTGGGAAAAAAGTCGCGGTGAAGCCCAGGATGATGGCCCCGAGCCCGGCCAGCCCGAAGAGAAAGGACCCCGGCACGCAGCTGGCTTTGCTGCAGCGCACGGCGACGCTCATTTTCAAGATGCCGCTGGTGATGGCCCAGACGCCGATGACGGCCAGAAGAATCAGAACGCTCATATTGGGAATAATGCAGGCCGCGATCGCCGCGACGATGCCCGTGATGCCTTCGAAGACCACGGTCCACGACCAGCGTTCCTCGGTTCGCCTGGCAAAAAGGGTCAGGAGGGCGAAGATGCCGTCAGCAAACATGAAGCCGGAAAAAAGCAGGACCATAGCCGTGATGGTGGGATTCGCAAGGTTCAAGGCGGCGACGCCGAAGAGCAGGGCGATGACGCCGCGCAGTGACCATAACCACCAGTTCTTATCAAAGTATTCGATCATAACACACTCCCTGTTTAATGATCTCGGATGAAGCATGCCTATCCTTGTGAGGATCTTCTTTCCGATTTGCAAATCCAAGACCATTTTGCTGTTTGGGTAATGCTGCGGATGTGCTGTCAAAAACTTCGACGTTTCCCGCGGCTTTGTCAGATCGTGGCCAGCAGCGGGCTGAACAAATCGCGGACTTGGAGCTGGTATGAGCATTGCTCTCGGGGAAAGGAACGCCCGATCTGAACATGCCGAGGAAGGACATTCCCCGTGAAGAAAAGACCACTCCTGCTCTTAAGTCTTATGCTGATTCCCGCCTGCTCCATGCAGCCGACCTATCATGCGGAACGCAAGGAACGCACGACGAGTGAAAACGTGGCCGCTGGCACCGAAACCAATTCGAGCGGGAATGAGGATGCGGGTGAAAACGTCACGCCGCCGTCGCCAGCGCCGGATGTGAAAACGAGCCCCGCGCCCAATGTCGCTTCACCTGCGGTCCGCAGTTCGCAAGGCAGCGGTGGCGCCAGTGGGATGCTGGAACTTCCCTTTACCGATTCCACGGGACTTGCGAGCACCTATAAGATCAATGCGCCCGCTGATATCGGGCAGAAGGTCTACGGCCTTCATATCCATCTGCACGGCGATGGCGGGGGAGGCTACCGCGATTTTCCCAACAAGGATGCGCGCTATGATCTGATCGGAGTGACCGTGAAAGCTCCGAACACGAACCTTCAGTGGGGACGGACCCAGGGTCGTGCGCATGCTCTTTATGTGAATGAATTGATTCAAAAGGAACTTATCAAAAAATACAACGTGAACCTTGATCGCATTTATTTCTCGGGCGTATCGGGCGGCGCTTATTTTCTGATGGGATCATTCCTGCCGGAATTCGGTCAGGTCTATAATTCCGCAGCGCTGGTGCTCTGCGGCAGCGAGCCTCCACGCGTGGCCTTTGCCGATCCCAAGATGCTGACGAAGTTTCGCATTCATATCGAAGTCACGGCTGGCGAACGCCAGGAAATCCTGAGCAGCGTTCAGAGCACGGTGACCGCTTACAAGAATGCGATGACGGCCGCAGGCCTTGCTGCGGATCAGCAGGCGAAGCTCCAGACGCTGAATATTCAGGGTCCGGGTGGTCACTGCGAATTCGATGGCGTCAGCTATACGACCGGCATTCAGCAGGCCATCGACACCAAGTTCAAAATGGTGCTGCCGCTTTGAAGGAATGGTGCAGCCGCTCTGAAGGAATGGTGCAGCTGCTCTGAAGGAATGGTGCAGCCGCTTTGAAGGAATGGTGCAGCCGCCTTAAAAAAGGGCAGATCCTCCCGAAAAAGGCTAGCCTAAGGCTGAAATAGCCATTATGGTGGGCCTTTCGTCGGGAGGGAAAGATGAAAGCTGGACGTAACGACCCATGCCCATGTGGCAGTGGTGAAAAGTATAAGAAATGCTGCCTGGTTAAAGAATCTGCAGCGCGCTCGGAAGACGTTTTATTCCGTGAGGCCGAAGCGGCTCTGATGGAGCGTATGCTCCCCTTCGCTGAAGAGGCCTACGGTGAAACCGCCATCGAACAGGCCTGGATTTTATTCCTGGATGAGATGACCGAGGTTGCGTTCGATCCTGAAGATCCTCTGAATCTGCTATTTATTCCCTGGTTCCTTTTCAATTGGGTGATCGAAACGCCGGAAGATAAACCTTCCTCGCAGGCGCCTTTGAATAAGACCGTAGCCGAAGCCTTCCTGGAAACGGAAGACGCCAGCGCTTTGGAAAAGGAAATCATCCGCGCTTCCAATCGCCGTCCTTTGTCCTTCTTTGAAGTCCTTGAAGTCAAAAAAGGCCAGGCCTTGAAACTTCAGGATCTGATGCAGGATCGCACGCTCGAAGTGGAAGAGGATACCGCCTCGCAGACCCTTAAGGTCGGTGAGCTTATCCTCGGCTCCATCATGCTGCCGATGAGCGGTCGCGTTCGTCCTTTGACGATCGGACCCTTCGCCTTGCCTGATCGCTGCAAAGAAGACGTCATAGATCTGAAGACCGAGATTTTGGAAAAAACCGGCGCCGCAGCGATGGATGAAAAACTTCTGCATCAGGAAGAAGCCTTCACCATCGGACTTTACCTCGATCTTCTGGATGAAGTTTTGGAAGAGTCCTATGACGAGGACGAGGAAGAAGACGACGACGTGGATGATGAAGACGAAGATGATCGGCGTTAAGGCCCGGTTCCCAGCTTCCCGGATGTCTGTGATCCGGGATCACTTCCGTGAATTACCTACGACACTCAGCCCTTGCCCCGCCTGACACATAAACATTTCTGACTTTTCCGTCGCCTGGTTCCGTAGTAAGTTTCTCGATCCAATCAATCTGCTGCAATGGAGTCACGCGTGACAGCCTTTCGGACTGCTGTTGTCGATGCGCAGGGTCGTTTTGATTTTGGTCGATTCACGGAGCCTTTTTTTTCCGCCAACCTCGCGGATGCTCATCTTGGGGATTATGTCCTGGGCCTGCGGCAGCCGACCCGCTGGAACACATGGCTCAGGGCGTTGAGGCTCAAGGAGTGGCATTTTCTCTCGCTGGATCATACTGATATCTTTTTGGCCTTTGCCGTCGCGCAGCTGGGTTATGTGTCCAATCTTTTTGCCTATGCCGTCGACAAAAGAACGGGAAAAATTTACGAGTGGGGCGCGCGCTTGCCGCTCGGACGCGGGCTTTCTTTTGGATCGTCCTCCATTGAGGGACGAACTGTTTGGCGAAGTCGAGGCTGCGCTTTGGATATCGTGAATGAAAAGACAGCCTGGGATGTAAAGCTGGAACTGAAGGATCTCTCGGCCCGTTTTCGCATCCAGCGGGATGAAGCCATGGCTCTGGTCTTTCCCTTAAGTCCCGATCGAGCCGCCTATACGCATAAGGAAGCGGGCAATCCCGTCTTGGGAACCTTACAGATGTTCGGTGAATCCTTTGCGTTAAATTCTGATACCTGCCTTGGTGCTTCCGATTGGACGCGCAGTTTTTGCAACTACATCACCGCCTGGACCTTTGCCTGCTTCGGCGGGCGGGACGGGAAGGGAACGCGCATCGGCCTGAATCTTTCCGGTCTGATCTATGATGATGCTCACGGAACGAGTCAGGAGAATACGGTTTGGATTGATGGAAAAAGCCATAGGGTGGGCGCCACGCGTTTTCTTTTGCCGGAGACGAAGCAGCTTGCGAAGGAACGCTGGCGCATGGAGGCCGCGCAGACGTCACCGGGAGTCAGGCTGGAGCTGGAATTCGAGCCCATAGGCGCGCGCCGTGAGCATGTTTCGCTGGGACTTTTGGCTTCCAAATTCACGCAGGCTTTTGGTTATTACTCAGGAAGCATCACCGTGGACGGGCAGACCTATCACGTGCATCGAATCTTTGGAGTGGCCGAGAAACACTACTCCAGGTGGTAGAACAAGGGGGAATGGGACGATGAATAATTTTTGGATGTTTTGGGGTGGCACCAGTGCGGTGCTGATCGGAACCTTTTGGGCGGGCGTGGGCGTTTACACGCTTATGGATCGCAAGAAATGGGCAGCGCGGTTTAAGATTCAGGCGAATCGCTATGCAGCGGACAAGCAGGTGAAAAAAGCTGCGCGGGTCATACTCAGGCATCAGATTTTCATACTGCTGCCGCTCCTGCTCCTGAGCTACCCGTTTTTTGCCCGTCTCGGCATGAACTTTTCCTGGACGGAACTGCCCGCGTGGTGGGTGGTCGCTCTTCAGATTCCTTGTTTCATGCTGATCGAGGATTTTTTATTCTATTGGGCGCATCGCTTCTTCCATCGTCCGGCGCTTTATAAAAAAATTCATAAGATCCATCACGAATTCGTCACACCCACCGCCATCGCCGCGCTTTATGCCCATCCTTTGGAATTCATCGTGGCGAATTCCCTGCCGGTCATGGCCGGACCCTTCCTGCTCGTTGCCGCCGGACTGCCCGTTCATATCGGAACGCTCTGGCTCTGGCTCGTCATTCGCGTGCTGGAAACCCTGGATGGACACAGCGGCTATGATTTCCGGCTGTGGTTCCCGCATAAGCTTATCTATGGAGCCGGGGCCCGGCCTCATGATGCTCATCATTCCAAATTCAATGGGAACTTCGCCTCGTTCTTTCATCACTGGGATAAGCTCCACGGGTCCACGCTCGAAGTCAAAGCCCGCCCGAACCCGGCGGCGAAGGAGGGCGTGACACTCGCCGAGTCATGAAAAAAAAGAGCTGAGGTCGCCCTCAGCTCGCTCAAGTTTGGACAAAAAAATACTCATTTCCACAAAATAAATAGACCTTCCAAGAACCTGGCCTAAAGTGAGATTACGACAAAACACTTGGTGGCTGGCATGGAAGGTCTACTCACAGTACTTCTAAACCTAATCGCTCCC
>NZ_DASTAT010000045.1 GCF_035712445.1 Oligoflexus sp.
AGAAGGTGGATAGTCTGGAACCCAAGCCTTTTTTAAAGCAGGAAGCCAGCAAAACGGATAAGTCCGCGCTGGAACGCTATGTCCTGGTTCAGTTCATGACCAGTCCGGGTTTTATTGCTCTTCAGGATAAATAACAGTTGGGTCTTTAACGAATATACGCTGTCAAAGGAGACGTTTTATGCAAAGTTTCAAAGGTTCTCGTTGGATTGCCTTGCTCTTGGCCGTCGCACCTGCTCTGGCAAGTGCAGAAACTCAAAATGGTTACGTAAAAAATCCGGACAAGGCGCAGCTGAAGGAAGAAATTCTGTCCTTTACCGACCTCGCTCGTGATCTTCACGCAGCCAACAGCACGAGTGATTCCACAGCCTGCGGCAAGCTCGAAATGGTCTGGGACCGCATCGAAGCCACGGCGCAGGAGCCTGATGCTCTTTATGCTCCTGAATCTGATTTCAAAGATGTCGTGACCTTCGGTAACGGTTCGGCTCTGCGCTTCTGGAAAATCTTCGCAGGCTGGACGAAGTTCGACTGGGCTGGCAACAACGCCAAGGACTCGGACTTTTACGGCAGCGAAATTCGCCCCTATCGTGAAGGTCACCTGCGTGACACCGTGCGCCTGACCCACCGCTTCGGCGTGAACGTGAAGCTGAGTTATGTGCCGCTGGAAGGCGCTGCCCAGCTTGGTTTGACCGGTCAGTACGCAACCCGCAACGACTGCGTCCTCGGTCGTCTGTCGAGCGCTGTTCCCACCAGCGTCAAGGATCGTTTTACACCTGCGATCGCTGCGAAATTCTTCGTCGATGGCGCTTCGGAAAGCCAGGTTCTGATCGCGCAGCATGATATCGGTGGCCAAAGCTGGGAAAAAGACGCCAACGGTGAAGCCATTATCGACAATAACTTCTATTCGAAGTACCTGTCGAACCGCTTGAGCTTTGAAAAGGGCAACCTTTCCGGTGTCGGCGCCTTCTCCCGCTTTTTCTATACGGCGCAGTATTTCTCGCGTCACATCCTGGGGCTGAACTATATCTTCGATCCCCGTGAGCTGCAGGCCAACCACCTGGCGGAAATGAATGTGAACGGCCAGAAAGTGGAAAATCCCAAAGGCCCACGCTTTGTGTGGATGGTTCCGCCCAGCGCTGCTACCAAGGAAATGTTCCGTCAGAAGGCTCAGGCCGACCTTGACTTCCGTCGTCACTTCCTTGCTTTGAATGGTTCTTTGGAACTCGGCCAGGCGCCTCTCTTCCTGGTTTACGGTTCGGACACCTGGACCTATGAGCCTGAAAAAGAAGCCACGCTGATCGGTAAGCTGGTGGTGAATTCGAACTTCGTCGTATCGGAAGCTGCTGACATTCGCCTTTTCTATAAGCACGCGATTCAGTTCCAGAAGATTCCTGACGCGGAAGGCGAAAAGAGTCCTTACACCCAGGACTATGCGTTCTCGGATTGGAAAGATGAACTCTTCACCAGCGACTGCAGCCTTGGTGTGAAGGAAAAAGAAGTCTGGCCTTTGAACCTTGTGGCGTTCTACGGCAAGGAAAGCACTTATTCGAGCCTGAACTTCGAGCAGGGCGCGCTGGATGGAACGTTCCTCGTCAACGCGACTGTGAATCCTGCCCAGCTTCGTCTGAGCCGTAATCATGAATGGTGTCTGGCGAAGTTCGTCGAGAAGAAGCTGAAAGCGGACAAAGCGAAGAAGGAAGCCAGCGGCGAAAGCGGCAGCAACCCGATCGTGGAAATGTTCAAAAAGCTCTGATTGAATTGAGGCCATAGAAAAACCCCGGTCGGCACGAGCCTTCCGGGGTTTTTGTTTTGAAGGTGTTTAGCGGCGGTTGCCGAGCAGTCGCATCAGACTCAAGAAGAGGCCGATGAAGCTCATGTACATGTTCAGGGCCGCGCTGTTGACGAAGACCTCGATCTCGTCATCATGAGCGGTTTTCAAAGCCAGCTGCCAGGCGACAGCGCGGAGTTTTTGGGATTCATAGGCGATGATGGCTGCGAAAAGAAGCGTGCCGATGAAGGCGTGCAGACGAACAGCGGCGTCCATATAGGGCTGCAGAGCCGGAATGAAGGACGCGAGGAAGATGCCAAGGCCGTAGAGCATCAGCATCAAGAGGGCGGTCAGGGCAAAGGTTCCGATGGGGCCGAGATCGCGTTTGGTCGTTTTTCCGTAAATGGCCAGACCCGCGAAGGCGCCGCCGGACAGCAGGGCGACCATCAGGATGGAATCGAGGGTATAGAGAAGACCAATCAGGCCGAGGGTCAAACCCGTGATCACCGCATAGACGGCGAAAAGCACGCGGGCCAAAGCCGGTTTCATGCGGAAGACCGAACCCTGAAAGGCAATGACTGTGAGGAGTTGGGTGCCAAAGATGCCCAGAGTCAGACCGCGACCCATGGTGGTGAGGCCGCTTAGAAGTAAACCGGAGTTCAGGGACACATAGCCGACCACGGCCGAGGCGACCAGGGCGAGGATCATGCGGACGTAAACATCCGTCACAAATTTCGTGGCTTTGGCTTTCGTGATGTCAGTTTGAGTTAAGGTCGTGGCATGCATGATCAATTTTTCCTTGATAAAGTGAGTGAGACGCAGGCAAGGACGTCCTTACTTTCCCTATATTGCATCGGAGGTTAAACCTCAATGTGAGATGACGGCTGGCGTGAGATGGCGGCATGAGATGACGGCTGGCGTGAGATGGCGGTATGAGATGACGGCTGGCGTGAGATGGCGGCAGGCGTGAGATGACGGCATGAGATGACGGCTGGCGTGAGATGACGGGCCGGCTTGGAACGACGGCCCGGTCCCGCCAGAGGCGGCCCCTGTCACACCACAACATCGGATGACGCTTTCGCAAGGCCGCTGGTGTTGTCCCGCTCCTGGCGCCAGGGCGCGAAGCGCGCCAGCATCAGCATGCCGGGGACGGCTATGATGGTGCAGAAAGTGAAAAACCAGAACCAGCCCATGCTGCTGGCCAGAAAGCCGGTGACGGAACTTAAAAGGACACGGGGTACACCCATGAGGCTTGTCAAAAGTGCATATTGAGTGGCCGTAAAGCGTTTGTTGGCCAGACTGGCCATAAATGCCACGAAGGCTGCAGTTCCCATCCCCGAGGCGAGGTTTTCGAACGATATCACACCGCCGAGCAGCACAAGATCGTGACCGCGCGAAGCGAGTAAAGCAAAGCCTGCGGTGGACGCCATCTGCAGAAGACCAAAGAGCCAGAGGGCGCGATTGATACCGATTTTGAGGAGCACAACACCACCGACGAAGCCACCCAAAAGTGTTGCCCAGAATCCGAAGAGTTTGACGATGGCCCCGACTTCCGTTTTGGTGAAGCCGAGATCGAGGTAAAAAGGAGTCGTTAAAGCCGCGGCCAGGTTATCGCCGACTTTATACAGAAGGATAAAGCACAGCATCAACCAGGCCTGATCGCGATTGAAATACTCCTTGAAGGGTTCGACCACCGATTCCCGCAGGCTGCGCGGTGGTGCTTCCGTCACAACAGGTTCAGGAATGAAAAGCGTCGCGATGATGGCCGGAATAAGGCAGGCGCCCATAATGAAAAAGACCAAAGACCAGGGCAGGATATCCGCTAAAATCAAACCGCCGCCGCTGACAGCCAGCATGCCGAGCCGATAACCATAAATATAATAAGAAGAACCCAGGCCCAATTCCGCCGTCGTCAAATCCTCGCGGCGATAGGCGTCGATCACGATATCCTGGCTTGCGCTGAAAAATGTCACAAGAAAGCCCACGCCCACGAAAGTCCAAAGTCCAAAACTCCCCTGGGCGGGATCGGTCAGGCCCATGCCCCAGATCGCAAGCATCAGAAGAACCTGGGTGGTCACGATCCAGCCGCGGCGCCGACCCAGAAAGGGCAGGGCATAGCGGTCGAAGAGCGGAGCCCAGACAAATTTCAATGTATAAGGTAGACCGACAAGGGACATCAGGCCTATGCTTTCGAGGCTGACCGATGCATCTTTCGCACGCGCCTGCATAAGGGTAATGGTGATAAGGAGCGGCAAGCCGGAGGCGACACCCATAATGAAGGCGGTCAGCAAGCGGCGATTGACGAGCTGGCGAAGGGTAAACATGGAATGGTCTCTTCAGAAGTGACTGAAGTTTCCACTTTAGCAAAACAGCTGGAATCGGGGAAGGGGCGTTAACGGGAGCCGATCGAGAATTTGCCTTCTTCGGCGCGGTCGCTCATGTTCACCCAAATATTCTGAACGGCGTTGTTGCCGTCGATAAGAGCGCTGACCTCAGTCACTTCCTTTTCGCTCATGGGAAAGCCAAAAGAATAACCAGCAGGACAGGCCTCGGCCGCTGCCGCGAAGACCCCTTTTGCAGTACTGATCAACCAAGGGTTAGCGCTGCCGCTGCTCAGACTGCGGCAGAGAAAACTCGAAACGCGGGCCCCACAGGGAATATCATTCATGCGGCCGTAGGTACCCGAGACAAGGCCTGTGCGATTTTGATGATCGACTTTGGCCGCGAGGTTTCCGAATTCCACGCAGTCTTCACCCTCGGTCCCACTGAGTATCTGATTATTGGGTTCACCACCGAGCCAGAACGAAAGCACGGGCGTGATCACGAGCGGCGCTGTGATAGTGGTCGTCAGAGAAACAGACGTTGCGTTGTTGGCACTCAGCACGACCTCGACCCGATTGAATGCGAGAGTCGCAGTCGTTTCGCTGACAGTCCATTTGAGATTCGCAAGATCTTCCATAGTGATGGTCAGTGCGGTGCGAACACCTTTGGCATCGACTTTGAAAAAATCAGCCTGGGTGATGGCGCTGCTGACTTCCGCCACAGGTCCGATATCGCAATCCATCTGATAGGACGCGCTGGCTTGAGCCTGGCCGTTTTTATAAAGACAGGTAAGAAATGCTCCGCCTACCGAAACGGGTTCACTCGCTGTGGTCGACTCGTTATAGGATTCACCTGTTTCCAAAACAGTCGTGTCAACCGACTGCTCGGTGCTTTCCGAGGCGGCTGTTGACGCTGTTTCGCTGGTGCTGCTGCGGCCTTCCATCACGCGACGGCCTGGATTGCAGGCGATCGTGCTCAGAAGAAGGGCCAGCCCTAAAATAAGTCGCATGACGTCCCTTAAAATAAAAACAAGCGTTCGACGTATCTTGATATGAAAAGGTATCGGTTCGATATCGAGATTGCTATCGCAGGCTGCGGCTTCCCAAACAAAATCGGGAGATTGGCAGCTTGTTTAAAAAGGGCGGGACTCGCGCCAAGGGCCTTGGACGAAGGCCCATTGTTACGCCAGGTAAAAAACTTCAGTGCTCGGCAAGGACGGTGACCGCGCAGCCACGGGTGGCGACCGCGAAGACTTCTGCCCACAGATCATTGAGGCCGCTTCTGAAGACGATAGCGCCGTCGTCTTCCCGTTCCCATATGAGCCAGCCCACGGACCGCCCTTCCGGATCCTTATAGCTGATCGCCTCCGCTTCCGTACCGAAGATCATGGTGGCCGCGTCCGTTCCTTCTGGAAAGGCCCGTGCCTTGGCCACCGTCCACGCTTCACAGGTCAAACGCGGACTCCATTGCCGCCAGATCTGATCCACGATAAAGCGCTGGCCCCGCAGCTGACCGCTGGCCAAAACACCGAGCGAGCCATTCAGCATGTCGTCGGCCCGGGACGGTTCCATTTGAAAATTCACAGCATCCGCTTTTGAAAAATCGAGTGTCGTGAACGCGCGCGCTTTTTTCTGACGCTCCACCTGTTCCAGCACAAAGCCTTGTTCGCTGCGACGGATGCGATAAAGAGGTCCGCGAATGTCCGTATTGCGCCAGCTGTCCCAGGCGGCTTCGATGATGAAGACCGTGCCTGTGCTGCCGCTGGCGAAGCGACCCCGAAACACCGAACGGCCCTGACCTGAAAGAACGCCGTCCTGACATTCCCAGTCGCAGTCGGACGGCGGGACGACCTGATCCACCACGCAGCTTTGGGCATGGGTCTGGGTATCTGGACAGAGAAGCTTGCGACCGTTCACGCCGCGCAGGGTCCAGGTTTCGCTTAGGCCATTGGGCCTTGCCGTCATTTCCACATGAACAGAAGGTGCCGCGGCCTGGGCCATGGCGCTCAGGGAGCCGACGAGGACGGTCAAAAGAATATGCTTCATAGGGACTTCCTTGGGTTTTCAGGGAAAAGGACCTTACACATTCTGATGAGGGATGCCAAGCGGGGGAAAGCGGCCTTTTGAAAAAACTCGCCTTGCCCGGCTGATTCCCCTATTGTGATCAACGGCTTGTGCAGGAGGCTTTGTATGCGAGCAGCTCTGTGGCGAACATTCTGTTTAATGGCCTTAAGCCTGACGCTCTCGGGCTGTGGCATTCTGGAATGGAAAGAAAAGGCGCTGGACGCCCTGGTGTCACGCATTCCACCGGATATGGAAGTCGGGCTCGGCGAAAAGGTTTTGCCGACCGTCCTGCCGCCCGAGGCCATTCTGAAAGATCCTGTTCTGCAGTCACGTTTGGAAGGTCTTTTAAAGCCTTTGATCGACCGCAATGGCATCCATCAGCCGCCGATCAAAATTTATATCAGCCGCGATGATGAACTGAATGCCTTCGCTCTGCCGGGTGGGATTTTGATTTTCAACCGCGGCATGCTGCTGGCAGCCGGCAGCGCGGAAGAGATCCTGGGCGTCGCTGCGCATGAGCTGGCCCATGTAACCGAAAAGCATGTGCTGAAGTCCATGATCCAAAGTTTAAGTCTGGCCGCCATTGTCAGCTTTTTCCTGGGGGACGTGTCGGAACTTGGCGCTTACATTCTGCAGCAGAGCCAGATGCTTTTGCAAAACGGCTTCACCCGCAGCCAGGAAGGGGAGGCTGATCGCATCGGCTTTGATTATCTGATCGCCGCGGGCATTCATCCGAAGGGCATGAGCCAGTTCTTTCAAAGGCTGGAGAAGAGAAAATCGGAAGGGGCGGATTCCCCCGCCGAGACTCGGAAGCTTGAACGGGTGAGCGTTTTTCTGTCGACGCATCCTTTGACGGCTGAACGCATCCGCATGGTCGAGCAACGCATCGCCGGCTTAACCCCGCAGGAGATCAAGGCGCTGAAGCCGGTGCGCTTCGATCTTAAAGATTTCCAGCAGCGCCTCGCTCAGGAGTCGCATTGATTTTTTCATGCGTGACGAGCGCCTGCTTCAGCACCCGATAATAACCTTCATCCTTATGCACGAAGGCATCGATAAAAGACGGTAGCCCCAGGCCACCATCTTTTATCACGGAGGAGGAGCTGATCAGGACAACAGTCTTGCCCGCAAAGAAGGATGCGAGATAGGCTGCGACCTCCATGCCGCTCATGAACTGCATGTTCTGATCGACAATGATGATGTCGTAGTCTTTCATACCGAAGATAAAGCCGATCTCTTCCACCGACTGCACCACATCCAGGTTGATATTCAGATTATCCGCCGTGCGTTGCAGAATATGCCCGAAGATGGGGTCATCATCGATCAGAAGGATACGCAGTCTTTGTCTCTTCATGCCTGTCCTCCCACAGCTCACAGAATCACCTTCGACCCTGCTCCGGCGGACATTGAATGTGGCGGCGAATTAAGAAACCTTTCCCGTCTGACACCGTGATATCTTAATAAAAATAAAGCCTTGGAAGGATTGTGACAATCTTACCATTTCATATTTTAACTTAATGGTTCCTCGTTGGAGCACCGATAAGAATTCCATGAACAGAGGATGAGGTTTCCATTTGCGCTGCTATTTCATGCTTTTACTTTTGCTGCTGAATACAGCCTGCGGTTTCAAGCGGATTGGAGACTTCTATTTCGATAAGCGATGTCAGCGGGACCTGCCAGGAATCTGGTCAGGGGATTCGTGTCCCGCAAAAGCCGAGCTGCCTGCAAACGATCCCCTGGATGACGACAAGGGCCAGGGTCAGGAAAGCCAGGAAGAGGCTCCCTGCGCGCTCGCTATCAACCCTTCGCTCTGCATACGCGATGGCATTGAAGATTCGGTCTGGCGTTCTCAGGAACATACGGCCCACATCGCGCTCGGTTATAACCTGAGCTTTCAGAGTTATTATGAATTCAAAACCGCTGGCCAGTACACCCATTATCTTTTTTTCAAGCATCCATTTTTGAATAAGATCTACTATGAAAAGCGGGAAGGTGCTCTTGATGTTCAGCCCAATGATCTTGTGGATTCTCTTGTTTTCTCGCATACGCTGAACTTTCGTCTGACGGCATCGAGCTGCTTGGCTGGCTCCCGCCCGTCCCTGTTTCGGCTCTTTGATAACAGCAACCTATCGCATATCGCACGCAATGATTATCAGCTCACCCTCAGTTCACCGGACCTCTGCAGTGGGACAGTTTAAACAAGGGGGAATTGACGCAGATGCTGAATGCCAGTCAGGAACTTTGTTTGTCCGACGAAGGGATCCGATCCCTCACGCCCCGCTTGAATATCCCGCCCGAGGTCGAGTTCATCCTTCAGTCGCTGTAAACATCCCCCATTCAAGCTACGCAAAGGATGGATATTTTCAAAAAACTTTCCTAACGGAAGGTCGCGCCTTCCCCTTCCTGACGTGAACATTTAAAGTCAGCTCGTTTGCTTTTTATACTCTAGGGGGGCACATATGTATTCATTCCAGGGCAAGGGGGCGTGGTCCGCACGGCGACCCTTATTCCACAGTATCATCATGCTTGCGATGCTGCCATTCAGCGCTGAGGCGTTGGCTGAATCCTGGTATTTTCGGGGTACAGCCAATCAATGGAAGGCTGCGCCGCTTCAGATGGATGCGGCGTCCCAAACGCAAAGCATCGAAATCGACTTTGCCAGGCAGGATAAAAACGCGCGCTTTAAACTCGATCGCTTTGCAGACTGGACGGAAAGCGTTCCGGCTCAAGATCTTCAAGTTGAAGACTGCAGCCGCGTGCGCATCACCTTCCGACCGGCGAGCCGGGCGGTTGACGTGAAAAAGATTGCTGACCTTCGCGAAGGAGCCTGTGCCCCCGTCGCGGCTGAACCTGCACCCCAGCCGGCACCTGCGCCCGCGCCGCAACCGGGCGGGCCTGACTTCCGCTCGGAAACGATTTATTTCGTTTTAACGGCACGCTTCTATGATGGCGATCCGAATAATAACTATTACAACCGCGATCGCATCAAACTCGGAGATCCGCACTGGCGTGGGGATTTCAAGGGTCTTATCCAGCAGCTGGATTACATCAAAGACCTGGGCTTCACCGCGATCTGGATCACGCCGCCGGTCGAAAACCGGAGCGGTCTGGATTATCACGGCTATCACGCCTATGACTGGAATCGCGTCGATCCTCGCCTGGAATCACCCGGTGCCAGCTATCAGGATTTCATCGATGCGGCGCATGCGAAGGGCCTGAAGGTTATTCAGGACGTGGTCATCAACCACTCCAGCAACTATGGTATCCGCGGCGAAGTCTGGATCGACCGCCTGCCTATCAAATACTACCGGCCTCAAGGCGGCAGTCCGATCAAAAATGATCCTTATAAGGATAATCTCGGTGACTACCTGAGCGATTTCCGCGAAGACAATGATAATCCCGTGGCCCCGGCCTGGTTCCGTGAACGTCAGAACACGGATCCCGCAGGCGTGAAACCTTTGGTCGATCCCAAGAGCGGCGTGACCGTTCCCCTGGCTGGTTACAATCCCAATCGCTTTTTTGGAATAGATGCTCAGACGCTGGATCCAAACTGGTATCACCTGGATGGATTCATGGCGGGCGGCGACTGGGAAAGTCCCAAATCCCTGCAAAGAAAACATATGGCCGGCGACACGATTGATCTGGCCACCGAACGGCAGAACGTGAAGGATTATCTGAATTCCGCGATCCACCGTTATCTGGATATGGGCGTCGACGCCATCCGCCTCGATACCGTGAAGCATGTCGAGCGGAACAATCTTTTGGAATACGTGGATGACTGGAAGGCCTATAAACCAGGGCTTTTCGTCTTCGGCGAGAACCTTGTGAAAGGCACGGGCCTGGGCCAGGAACTGAGCAATGACAATGCACCCGCTGCGATTCGTCCCTGGTGGTATACCCGTCGCGGCAACGATCCGGCGAATCCGCGTTCCGGTCCTGACTCCGGTTTTTCCGTTCTCGATTTCTCGCTCTTTTCCACCTTCCGCGATAACATCCGCGGTGGGAATTTCGGTGGAGTCGGCGGGATCCTCGGTTGGGATTGGATCTATGGTGATGCCACGCAGCTCGTCACCTTCTTCCAAAACCACGATGTGGGACCGGACAACGATTTCAAATATCGATTCCAAGGCGAGACCTGGAAGGCGGCCCTGGCCTATAACCTCCTTTGGACGATTCGTGGTATCCCGACCCTTTATTACGGCGAGGAGATTGAATTTCAAAAAGGCCTGCCGCAGGATATCGAAGGCGGAACCATGACCCTCGATCAAACAGGACGCGCTTATTTCGGGGACAATCTGAAGCCGGATCGTCTGGCCACAACCAAAGGCCACCCCCTGTTCGGCCATATTAAAAGATTGAACCAAATTCGCCGCAGCATTCCCGCTTTGCAAAAAGCGCCGATGAGCCAGGTGCAGGAATGGGGTGGAGGCATGTCCTTCGTTCGCGACTTTAATAACGGCTCAAGCTATGCCGTGGTTGGCCTGGCCGGCGAGAGCGCGCAGTCGATCACCGTCAATGGCGTGAAGAACGGCAACTATCGCGATGCGATCACAGGTCGCGAGGTCACGGTTCGGGACGGTACGCTGTCCTTCACCGTGAAGGACCGTTCGATCGGAGTTTACGTTCTGAATGGTCCCGGTAAAATCGGGACGGACGCGGTCTATCTGCGCTAAGACTCTGACTCAAAAAAATCCCCCAGTGCCGCCCGGTGCTGGGGTTTTTGTTGACCGAAGCCTCGCGAAATTTTTCCTTTTCCTTTCCACGAAATCCTCCGAAAACTCAACAGGACTCCACCTCTATTTCGCGAGGGTTTTTCCTTTTGATAAAAGGCTTCCACTTCATCTGTCAAATCTTCGTCCTGCTCGGACTTATGGGAAGTCCCGCTTGGGCTGACGCGGATGGGATTTGGGAATTGAACGGGGAACCGCTTGAGCAGGTTCTTTTAGGACGCAAATTAAGCGTCCTGCACGACCCTGAAGGGCGGATGACCCTGGAGCAGGTGGTCCAGCCATCCCATGCGGGCGAATTCGTTCCGCAAACGCGGGATATTGTGTCAAAAGGCTATTTATCGAAGGGTGTTTTCTGGGCCCGCATGACCGTTCGCAACGGGACGGATCGTGCCCTGCCTTTATTTGTGATCTCGCGCTATGCGACGGTTGATGAGCTTTCCCTTTATGAGGTCAAGGCCTCGACCGAGCCAAGGCTTCTTTGGGCCCTTGGGGACATCCTTCCGTCCAAGGATCGTCCCATCCATCACCGTCTGCCGATCTTTCCGATCACGGTGGAGCCTGGCGTTCATGACTACTATTGGAAGATGGAAACGACCAGCGCCGTGATCTTCTCCCTGGAAGCCTGGTCACCGGATAGGTTTTTGAATCACGAACTCGCGGAACAGCTTTTCTATGGCGCGATCCTTGGGATCTGCGTGGTGATGTTCCTCTATAATTTCTTTGTCTTCATCAAGTTCTCGCAGACTTCCTATTTTTACTATAGCTGCTATATCCTCAGTTATCTCAGCTTCTACCTTCTCTATAACGGTTTCGCCTATCTTTATTTCGAGCCCGGGGCCATGCGCGACTGGTGGATGCGCGATGGCATCTATGTGGTGATCGATCTGATCTCGATGACCGCGGTGGCGTTCTCGATAGCTTTTTTGAATCTGAAGGGCAGTCAGCCTAAAATCTACCGCTTCTTTCGCAGTCTGCAGGTCCTCTGCCTTATCAACATCGGCAACTGGCTTCTCTTCCGTTCCTCGTTCTTTGCGCTGCAGTGTACGCTTGCCTTGAATTTCAGTCTATCCTGCGTCCTGATCGCGGTCGGTGTTTATCGCATGGTCAGCTATCGGCCGGCGCGTTTCTATGTTCTGGGATGGACCTTCATCCTGCTCGCCAATATCCTTACTCTTCTGAGCAACAATGCTGTGATCCCGGTAACGGGCTGGGTACAGTGGGTCCAGCCCTTCGGAGCCGCAGCTGAACTCGTTGTGCTGTCCCTGGCGCTCGGGGATAAGTTCGCCCTTTTGCAGGCTGAGCGGGAGGCAAGCCTGGAGGAGCAGCAGCGCCTGCAGGCGATAGCCTTCGACGCCGAGAAAAAAGCCCGGGAAGCCATACAGAACACCTTGGATGAACAGCAGCGCCTCAACGAGCAGCGCGATCAGCTGGTCGCCAACACCAGTCATGAACTTCGGACGCCTTTAAATGGAATGATGGGCCTCGCCCAGGCCATTCAAAGGCGGGAACAGGATAGACTGTCACCGGACTCCTTGAAGAGCCTGGATGGTATCGTGCGCAGTGGTCGGCGTCTGGCGGCTTTGCTCGGGGACCTCCTGGACTTTTCCCGCGGCGAGCGGCATGTGATGCCTCTTTATAAGGGCTCCACCAGTCTGCACGAGCAGACCGAACTTGTTTTCGAAATTCTGCGTCCGACCCTCGACAGTAAACCGATTGAACTCGTCAATCTGATCGGCAGTGACGACATCATCGTTCTTGCCGATCCAGATCGCCTGCAGCAGGTTCTGTTCAATCTTGTGAGCAATGCGATCAAGTTTACTCAGCAGGGGAAGATCAAGGTCTCTGCTTTGGCTCAGGATGGTCAGGTCACGATTCGTGTCAGTGACTCAGGACCCGGCATCGCAGCCGAGGATCACGAACGCATCTTCGCCGCCTTCACCCAGGCGGACGGAGGCATAGCCCGGCGTCATGGTGGTCTTGGCCTTGGTCTTGCGATCGTCAAACAGATCGTCGAAGCCCATGGTGGAACAGTGGGAGTGCAGTCAGTGCCGGGCTTTGGCAGCACATTCTGGTTGACGATGGCACAAAGCCAGGACAGCGACGTGCCCAGGCATCAGGGCGATCCCCAGTTCATGGCCCATCGCGTCGCAGGCTTTGAATCCCAGATGGAAGCTTCGCCCCGGTCGCCTGCTTTGGGCGCAGTGGTGCCGAGCGGATTTATGGATCGGGATGAACTCCGTTCCAGCCTTGATATCCTGATCGTGGATGATGAACCCACAAACCGGCAGGTGCTGGAGGAAATCCTGCGCCTGAGCGGTCATCGCACGGAATCTTTGGGCGATGGGCCATCGGCTTTGGAGGCCATTCGTCATAAAAAGAAATTCGATGTGATCCTGCTCGATATCATGATGCCCGAGATGAGCGGCTATGATGTCCTGCGGCAGCTGCGGCAGCAGTATAACGAAGCGGAACTGCCGGTGATCGTCCTGTCGGCCAAGGCCTTGGAAAAAGACCTGCTGGCGGCTTACGCCCTGGGTGCGAACGATTATATCCTGAAGCCTTTTTCCGCCATGGAAGTCGACGCGCGGCTGCATCATCAGGCCCGTTTGAAGGCGGCCATTCAAAAGAATCAAAGCATTCAAAACGAAAGTCGCCTTCTGAAAGACGCCCTGAAGTCCGTCGAGGATCAACTGCAGCATGCTGAACGCCTCGCCTCCATGGGGGCTGCGACCGCCGGGATTGCGCATGAACTCAGCAATCCCCTCATGCATTTCAAAACCCTCATGCAGTGGCTGAGACAGGCTGCGCAGGTCTCGGTGAAAGATCCGGCGGATTTGAGCAAGATCCTTGGATACTGCGACCTTGCGGATCGAGCCATCCGTACCATGCTCGGCATCACCGAATCCATCAAAGTCGTCATGCGGAGCCGATCGCAGGATGATGCGCTTTATGAAGTGGATCTGATCGTCGAGGACGTCGTGAATATCCTGCATCATAAACTGAAGTACTTTCATTTCACCCGCATCATCGAGCCCGGTCTTTGGTTTAAGGGCCGGCGCAGCGATCTGGTGCAGGTCATCATGAACCTTCTAAGCAACGCCGCGGACGCGGTCAAAGGCCGCAAGGATGATCAGATTCATCTGTCGATCCAGAAATCCGGGGCCAGCCTTATCCTGCGGATAGAAGACAGCGGTGACGGTATACCCGCATCCATTCGGGAAAAGATTTTCGAACCCTTCTTCACGACCAAGGAAGCGGGACAGGGCACAGGTCTTGGCTTGTCCGTCGTACGCTCCATCACCACGCGGCTGGAGGCGGACATGCAGATCACAGACAGCGCGAGCTACGGGGGCGCGTGTTTTATCATAACTCTGCGCGCAGCGTGACGGGAGATTCATGCGTTTTTTTGTGGCCATCATCTTAAGCTTCGCGATCACGCGAGTCCTCGTGGCTGGGGATGACGGTCTTGAACTCTTTTCCCTGAAAGACCCGCATCATGAGCTGACGCCCGAGTCGATCGCCGCGCAGGATGCTGCCCTGCCTTGGGAAAAGCAGCCGGATATGAACCCGGGCTTTGGCTACTACAAGGGATCGGTCTGGTTGAAACTTCGCGTGCCGCGCGAGAGCCTTGTCGGTGATCAGCTGATCCTTGAAATGCGGCACACGTTCCTGGATGAATTCCATCTTTATCAATTCCTGGACGGTCACTGGCAGGAGCAGAAGGCTGGCACACAGATTGAGCGAAAAAATTGGCCGATGGATACGCGTTTTCCGAGCTTCACTCTGAAAGCTGGGACGCTGGATTACGCTCTGATTCGCCTGCGGTCTTTGACGGCTCTGCAGGCGCCTCTGGTGTTGCGTCACACCGCGGATCGCGAGACGCAGAGGACCTGGGATGCTACGCTTCAGGCCTTCTATTACGGGGCTCTGCTGGCTCTGACTCTTTATAACTTTCTGGTGTGGACGATCACAGGCCTTCGCGTTTATGGATACTACGTCGGCTTTCTGGGTGGCTACGCGCTCTTTCAATTGGCCATCAGCGGCATAGGCTATCAGGTGCTCTGGCCGAATTTTCCCGCTGCCACCACGCCCTTTGTCCTGCTCGGGGCCTTGAGCGGTGAATTATGCTCCAGCCTCTTCGCGGCGCGGCTGCTCGATATCACCGGCCGCATCACGCAGTGGTTCAAGGTCTATCTTTGCTCCTGTTCGATTCTGGTTCTGGGGCTGAATATCATTGGGTTTCGGCAGCAGGCTTACTGGAGCCTCATGCTTCTGACGATCGCGCCCTGGATTCTTTATTTGGTATGGCTCGGCTTTCAAGGGATCAAACGCCGGGAACGCGTGGCCTATTGGTATGCAGGCGCCTGGCTCTTCTTCATTCTGGGTTCTGCGGTCACCCTCCTGCGCTCGGGCGGCCTGATCGTGAACAATATGCTGACGCAGAATGCGCAGCAGATCGGTTCCGCTATTGAATTCATCCTCCTCTCCTTCGCCCTCGGCGATCGGATCAAAACCCTGCAGGAACGCGTGCAGGCGGAGCATCTGCGGGCCCTTGAATCGGAGCGGCTCGCGCGTGATGCCGATCAAAGGGCTTTGGCCGCAAGCCAGATCGCTCTGAAGGAGCAGACTCACCTTGTCGAGCTGAAGGACCAGTTCCTGGCGAATACATCCCATGAACTGCGCACACCGCTCAACAGCATGATCGGGCTCTCCGAGAATATGCTTCTGAGGCGGGAACTGGATGCGCGAAATCGCGAGGATGTGCAGCATATCTGGACGGCATCGAAACGGCTTTATCAGCTGGTCAGCAATATCCTCGATTTCTCTGCGCTGCAGGAGGACATGCTGATGGTGGAGTCCAGCGATATCAGGTTGAAGCCCATCATTCAAAAAGTGTTGGATCAGTTCGCCGCCGAGGCCGCAGTCAAGGGCATCAGCTTTGATCTGAGCGGACTCGATCACGCCGCGCACTTCATTCAGGGCGATCCCTATCATGTCACGACCGTTATCCACACCATCGTATCCAACGCCGTGAAGTTTACCGTCCAGGGTGAAATCGCCCTGATTTGCCAGGAAAAAGGCGATGGGGTGCAGCTGGCCATCCGCGATACCGGCATTGGAATTCCCGCGGATCGCCTTTCCAATCTCTCCCAGCATTTTGTGCAGGCGGACGGTGGGGCTGGACGGGATCACGGCGGCACTGGGCTCGGACTGGCTTTGGCCCATGGACTTTTGAAAAAGCTGGGCGGAAGCATGGACATTCATTCGCAGGTGAGTGTCGGGACCACGGTGGTGCTTCATTTCAAGAAGGCCAGCGGTGAGGCCCTGGATCAGGATAAGGTCACGATTGCCCCCCTTCATCCAGCGACATCTGAGCAAGGCCAGAAGCCACGAGCACCCGCGCCTCGGCCTTTGGCCCTTGTGCAGCCCGAGCCTTCGAGTCGAGGCAAGCCCACGCAACATGGGCATTACCGGCTTTTGGTGGTCGATGATGATGCCATGAATCGGGCCGTTCTGCGCAATTTTCTGGAAGATCATCCCTATACTCTGGTCGAAGCGTCGAGCGGTCCTGAGGCTCTTGATGTCTTTTATAATGAAAATAATTTTGATGCCATCCTCCTGGATGTCATGATGCCTGGCATGACCGGCTATGAAGTGTGCCGGCATATTCGAAGGACGCATGATATCTCGCTCCTGCCCGTGATCATGCTCACGGCCAAGCAGCAGGCGCAGGATATCGTGGAAGGCTTTGAAGCCGGTGCCAATGATTATCTTTTAAAGCCGATCCATCGCGACGAACTCTTCGCCCGCATGAATACGCACCTCAAGGTTTCGCGGCGCTCTCTGGCCATGAAGCGTTTCGTGCCCGAGGACATCATTTCGCTTTTGGGGCATGAGGACCTTGCGGACGTGAAGCTGGGGGACGCGGTGCAGCAGAATCTGGCCATCGTCTTTGCGGATATTCGCGGCTTCACCGGGACGATGGAGAACATGCCGCCGGCTGATACTTTCAGCTGGCTCAATCGCTGCTATGCGATCCTGGGCCCGGAAATCCGCCGCGCGCAGGGTTTTATCGACAAATACATCGGCGATGCGATTCTAGCTCTGTTCCCGCAGGGTCCTGAAGGGGCTGTGGAAGCTGCGATCGCCATGCAGAAGGGTCTGGCCGCCACGGGCAATTACTGGCTGGGAATGGGCATTCACAGCGGCCCCACGATGATAGGAACGCTGGGTGAACCGGAGCGCTTTGAAGCCACGGTCCTGTCCGATGCTGTGAACGTCGCGTCGCGCATTGAAATGATCAGCAAGGCCTTGGAGGTGCGGGTCATTGCCTCCGAGGAGCTGCGCAAGTCGCTGAAGAATTCCAATCAATGGACCTGGCGCTATCTGGGGCCTTTTCAACTGAAAGGCCGGAGTTTGCCGGTCATCCTCTATGAACTTTTGGATGCCGAGCCGGAGATGATCACCCGCAAGCGGACGCTGATCGACTTTGAAAATGCTGTTCATAAACTGATCGAGAACCGCGTTCTGGAGGCGCTGCTCTTGCTCGAATCCATCGTCCGCAGCGATCCGCGCGATCCTGTCGCCCGATTTTTCTATGAAAGGGCCCAGCAGCTCATGGAAAAACCGCAGGACCAGTCCCACGGTTTTCATGTGGCGGATCTCAAGTCAGCCTGACGAAGCAAAAATTCTCCGAATTTTAACGCTGTTTTGCAATTTCCAGCTTGCCCGTTGCCGCAGAGCCTGGAAAAATGTACGCACAAGATACCCTCATACTTTTGAAGCCCAGAGGGCGTTGCCTCGGGAGGGGCAGTTCGCATGTTTGATCATATGTTCAATAGTTCATCCGGCTCGAAGATTCTTATGCTGATCGGCGCTCTGATTGTGATGCTGGCCCTTTTTGAAGGCATCGTCAGCTATCACGATCGCAAGGTCTGCGAAAGCGCGGGCGGCATTCACACCAGCATCGGTTGCGTGGATCGCGCTGTCTTCAAAATGCGCTGAGGGGCCCCTTGGAGCCCCCTTTGCCTTTAAAGCGAAGCGGCGCGCTCCTCCGCCGCTTCCCACATCTTCAGATAAGCTTCGGCGGATTGCATGAGGGAATCTATAGCCTGCGTTCCTTCACGGGCGTCCACCTGTCTGATTTCTTCGATCCATTCGGCTAAAAGCCCGTAATGCGCGACCCCTTCGCGATCGTAATCAAAGCGGCGCGAGCCCGTGACGGGTGGCAGGAACGTGACCTTGCCGTCGATGGAGGGGAAGGGATAGGTGATGCTCAGGTCGTCCTCGCTGCTGGCCTGGGTGGAGACGCCCTGGATGTCACTGCCAATGCCCACGCCCGAATCCGAATGGAAGGCGCTGCGTTCTTTTCTATACGCAACCAGAGCCTGGGCGACCTCCCGCGGTCGTCCATTGGAAGCGGCCATCAGCCCACCGAGGCGGAACATGCGCTGGCGGATTTCGGGCAGGTTTTCGATCCAGCCGTGGGACGAGACAAAGCCGGGATACTGCAGCTCCTCAAGAGCATCGAGCGTTCCGAGCAGAGTGGGGTAGCTCATGTGATCGATCTCAAGGATCATGCCCTTTTCCGCGACGCGCTGGATCAGATAGCGGCCGATGTCCTGGAGGGGGCGTTTATTGCAGGCTGCGGCGTTGCCCTCGAATTCCTTGTATTCCGGCAAAGGCTTCAGTTTATCCAGAAAGACCCAGCCGAGGAGTTTGGCTGCGAGTCCGCCGACCACGGGCACCTTCTGAACGGTTTCCGTCAGGAAGCTGAAGTCCTCGTCGATGAATTTTTTCATGCTGCGAATGCCCTGGGTGCCAGATACTCCGCTGGGACAGGCTTCCAATTCCCAGTAATGGCCGCCGATGGGTTTGAAGAGCAGCTTGGAAGGATTCAAAAGATCGGACAGATGCTCGACATGGCTGGTGCTGAGTTTGCTCGTCAGATGCATCCAGGCCCCGTTGCTGCCGCCCTGGGGCCGCGTGCCGCCAAAGGCATTGTCGAAGCGATGGATGGGAAAGAGCGAGCGGACCCCCATCTTATAAAGCTCGTCGAGTTTTTGATCGACAAAGGCTTCATTGCACTGCTCGGACGATTCGGTGCAATCGAAGAGCGTTCCATATTCGCTGCCCAGAACAACAGCCAGTTTATTGCTGGCTATGATTTCGCGGGCCTCGCGCGAGGAATTGGCCACACGGAACCAGCCGCGACCGGGACCGCCTTCCTGGGCATCAATGTAGTCCTGGAGTTCATGGATATAACGCACCTGCTGACCGACTT